>NZ_DS989851.1:116572-276975 GCF_000155555.1 Coleofasciculus chthonoplastes PCC 7420 | reverse complement strand
ATCCCATAAGCGTAGAGGCGAATATAGCCGAAAGAAAAAACTCTATGGAGAAATGGGAGTACTCTATTATGTGGTGTACAATCCCCGGCGACGTCGTAAAGCTCCATTGGAAGTGTATAAATTAGTGAATGGGGAGTATCAGTTACAGTTTGGTAATCCAGTGTGGTTATCGGAAATCGGATTAGGGATAGGTACAGACAGGGGAACCTATCAGGGAATAAATCGAGAGTGGTTGTATTGGTATGATGAACAAGGACAAAGGATATTAATACCAGAAGAACAGATTGTTCATCAGCGACAACTGGCTCAAAGGGAGCGACAACGGGCAACAGAGGCTGAACAATTGGCTCAAAGGGAGCGACAACGGGCAACAGAGGCTGAACAATTGGCTCAACAGGAGCGACAACGGGCAAAATTGTTAGAAGAGAGATTGCGATCGCTCGGTATTGATCCAGACTCTTTGTGATAACACAGATGACACTGATTTAATCACATTCTGCTTTGGACTCATACTTAAATGACACAGATTGACACAAAGAGACGTTAAGAGCGATCGCACCCAAGACACAATGATCGCCTGTTGGTTTATGGTATACTTTTCACCATGGGAGAATGTGCCTGCCTATAAACTCGATACATAAGGTTTCAGAGGGGGTTACGAAAAGAGCGATAAGCTTCGCTTGTGCCAAAGGCAATCGCACTCCTTTGTCGCTTGGCACAAGGGACGGCGATCGCGGACTTTTGGGGTATCCTGTTCATTGGGGGAAGATAACAATGATTTTTATTAATCCCAAAACGGATTTTGCCTTTAAAAAAATATTTGGTTCTGAGCAAAACCCAGAAATTCTGATTAGTTTCCTGAATTCCCTCCTCTACGGTGGACATCCTCGAATCACCGAGTTAGAAATTATTAACCCTTATCTCGCCCCAAAAATTCAGGGAATTAAAGATACGTTCCTGGATGTAAAAGCCAAACTAACCGATGAGACAACGGTAATTATTGAGATGCAAGTCCTGAATTTATCGGGGTTTGAGAAGCGGATATTGTATAACGCAGCTAAAGCTTATTCGATTCAATTGGAACCCGGAGACGATTATACTCTATTGAATCCGGTGATAGCCTTAACACTGACGGACTTTGAAATGTTTGAGGATTTGCCTCAGGTGATTTCTAATTTTGTCCTCAAAGAAAAAAAGGTGTTAACAGATTACCCAATTAATGATTTGGAGTTAGTCTTTGTCGAATTACCTAAATTTACCAAAGAGTTAGACGAATTAGAAACCTTAGCCGATAAATGGATATACTTTATCAAATGTGCTAGAGGGTTAGAAACGATACCGGAAACCATGGCACAAGTTCCCGAAATTCGCAAAGCGTTTGAAGTGGCAAATCAAGCGAATATGACTCGTGAAGAGTTAGAAGCGCTAGAACAGAGGGAAATCTATATTCATGACCAACGGAATGCAATAAAATTAGCCTTGAGACAGGGTATTCAGCTCGGACGAGAACAGGGTATTCAAGTGGGAAGAGAACAGGGCATTCAGGAAGGAAGAGAACAGGGCATTCAGGAAGGAAGAGAACAGGAGAAACAACGCACAAGAGAAGCTGAACAATTGGCTCAACAGGAGCGACAACGGGCAAAATTGTTAGAGGAGAGGCTGCGATCGCTTGGCATTGATCCAGATTCTTTGTGATCACACAGATGACACTGATTTAATCACATTCTGCTGTGGACTCATACTTAAATAACACGGATTGACACAAAGAGACGTTAAGAGCGATCGCACCCAAGACACACTGATGAGACAACGGTGATTATTGAGATGCAAGTCCTAAATTTATAGGGCTTTGAACAAGGAATTAAGATGGCACGAGAACAAAGAATTCAGCTTGGGCGAGAACAGGGAATTCAGGAATCGAAAGTAGAAATGGCTAGGAAAATGTTAGGGGTTGTCGATGAAGATACGATTAGTCAGATCACTGGCTTGAGTCTAGAGGAGGTGCGACGGTTGAGGTAGAAATTGTTATTAAGTGAATGCGATCGCGTGTTTTTCATGGTAGACTTTTTAACATGGAAAAATGTGCCTGCCTATAGACCTCATCAACCGTAATCTGTCATGCATTTAAATTGGGTATTAGTAGCGAGCAAGATGCAAAGCCTGCGGCATGGCTTCGCTTAACGCACTACAAGGCTTTCGCCGTTATTGATATTAAGGTTTAAATGCTGAACAGCTTAAACCGTAGGGTGGGTTAAGCGGTATTCAATTGAGAGAACAAATCATTTAATTACCTATCCGCTGTAACCCACCAAGTTATAGTTTCTAACCCGTGAACAAACGATTCGGGCAATTTCTATCAGATTAAAGGATGTACCCTAACAATAGTGCAGCGAGGAGCCCCTACATTCCCGACATTCCCGACATTCTCAAATGCACCTGACAGATGCAGCAAGCCCATGCGATCGCTCGGTATTGATCCAGATTATTTGTGATAACACAAGTGACACCGATTGAATCACATTCTGCTGTGGACTCATACTTAAATGACACAGATTGACACAGAAAGACGTTTCAAGCGATCGCACCCAAGACACAATGATCGTTTGTTGGTTTATGGTATACTTTTCACCATGGGAGAATGTGCCTGCCTATAAACTCGATACATAAGGTTTCAGAGGGGGTTACGAAAAGAGCGATAAGCTTCGCTTGTGCCAAAGGCAATCGCACTCCTTTGTCGCTTGGCACAAGGGACTGCGTTCGCGGACTTTTGGGGTATCCTGTTCATTGGGGGAAAACAAGGATGATTTTTATTAATCCCAAAACGGATTTTGCCTTTAAAAAAATATTTGGTTCTGAGCAAAACCCAGAAATTCTGATTAGTTTCCTGAATTCCCTCCTCTACGGTGGACATCCTCGAATCACCGAGTTAGAAATTATTAACCCTTATCTCGCCCCAAAAATTCAGGGAATTAAAGATACGTTCCTGGATGTAAAAGCCAAACTAACCGATGAGACAACGGTGATTATTGAGATGCAAGTCCTAAATTTATCGGGGTTTGAGAAGCGGATATTGTATAACGCAGCTAAAGCTTATTCGATTCAATTGGAACCGGGGGAGGATTATACTCTATTGAATCCGGTGATAGCCTTAACACTGACGGACTTTGAAATGTTTGAGGATTTGCCTCAGGTGATTTCTAATTTTGTTCTCAAAGAAAAAAAGGTGTTAACAGATTACCCGATTAATGACTTAGAGTTAGTCTTTGTCGAATTGCCTAAATTTACCAAAGAGTTAGACGAATTAGAAACCTTAGCCGATAAATGGATTTACTTTATCAAATGTGCTAGAGGGTTAGAAACGATACCGGAAACCATGGCACAAGTTCCCGAAATTCGCAAAGCGTTTGAGGTGGCAAATCAAGCGAATATGACTCGTGAAGAGTTAGAAGCGCTAGAACAGAGGGAAATGTATATTCATGACCAACGGAATGCAATAAAATTAGCCTTGAGACAGGGTATTCAGCTCGGACGAGAACAGGGGATTCAGCTCGGACGAGAACAGGAGAAACAACGCACAAGAGAAGCTGAACAACTGGTTCAACAGGAGCGACAACGGGCAAAATTGTTAGAGGAGAGGCTGCGATCGCTTGGTATTGATCCAGATTCTTTGTGATAACACAGATGACACTGATTTAATCACATTCTGCTGTGGACTCATACTTAAATAAAACAGATTCAGGACTTACGCATCCACACTAGATATACGGGTTTTGGTGCGTTGCGCTTCGCTAACACACCCTACATATAGATCCTTTGCGTAAGTCCTAAGATTAACACAGAAAGATGTTTCCAGCGATCGCTCTTCGAGTATTACAGAAGATCGCCTGTTTATTCATGGTATACTTTTCACAGTGGGAAAATATGCCTGCCTATAGACCTGATCAACCGTAAACCGTAGGGTGGGTTAAGCGGTATTCAATTAAGAGAACAAATCATTTAATTACCTATCCGCTGTAACCCACCAAGTTATCGTTTCTAACCAGTGAACAAAAGATTCGGGCTTTTTCGATTACATTAAAGGATGTACCCTAACAATAGTGCAGCGAGGAGCCCTTACATTACCTACATTATCAAATGCACCTGACGGATGCAGCAAGCTCATGCGATCGCCTGTTTTTTAGGTCTGTTGAGGTAGGAATTGCCATTAGTAAATGCGATCGCGTAGTTAATTCATGGTATACTTTTCATTATGGGAAAATGTGCCTGCCTATAGACTCGATACATAAGGTGGCAGACAAGGACACAGAAAGAGCGATCGCGTCGTTCGTAGTGAGCGCTTCCTTCGCTTGTACACGTCCTGGTCGCATGTTTTTGGGGTATAGTGTTCATCGGGGGACAATGCAGTATGATTTTCATTAATCCAAAAACCGACTTTGCCTTTAAAAAAATATTTGGCTCTGAGCAAAACCCAGAAATCCTAATTAGCTTCTTAAATGCTCTGCTATACGGTGGACATCACACAATTACCGAGTTAGAAATTATTAATCCTTATCTGGCACCGAAGATTCAGGGAGTTAAAGATACTTTCCTGGATGTGAAAGCCAAATTAACTGATAACAAAACCGTAATTATTGAGATGCAAGTCCTGAATTTATCGGGGTTTGAGAAGCGGATATTGTATAACGCAGCTAAAGCTTATTCGATTCAACTGCAACCGGGAGAGGATTATACTCTATTGAATCCGGTGATCGCCTTGACGCTGACGGACTTTGAAATGTTCGAGGATTTGCCCCAAGTGATTTCTAACTTTGTCCTCAAAGAAAAGAACCTGTTGACGGATTACCCGGTGCATGACTTGGAGTTGGTCTTTGTGGAATTACCCAAATTCATTAAAGAGTTGGACGAATTAGAAACATTGTCGGATAAATGGATATACTTTATCAAAAGTGCTAGAGGGTTAGAAGCGATTCCGGAAACCATGGCACAAGTACCGGAAATAAGGAAAGCGTTTGAAGTGGCGAATCAAGCGAATATGACTCGTGAAGAGTTAGAAGCGCTAGAACAGAGGGAAATGTATATTCATGACCAACGGAATGCAATAAAATTAGCATTGAGACAGGGAGCTGAACAGGGAATGGAAAAGGGAATTCAAGTGGGACGAGAACAGGGAATTCAAGAAGGACGAGAACAGGGAATTCAAGAAGGACGAGAACAGGGAATTCAGGAAGGACGAGAACAGGGAATTCAGGAATCTAAAGTAGAAATGGCTAGGAAAATGTTAGGGGTTGTCGATGAAGATACGATTAGTCAGATCACTGGCTTGAGTCTAGAGGAGGTGCGACGGTTGAGGTAGAAACTGTCATTAAGTGAATGCGATCGCGTGTTGATTCATGGTATACTTTTCATCTTGGGGGAATGTGCCTGCCTATAGACTAAACACATAAGGCTTCAGACAAGGACACAGAAAGAGCGATCGCACCGTTCTTAGTGAGCGCTTCCTTCGCTTATGCTAGGTATTAGTAGCGAGCAAGATGCTCACACTACAAGAATTTCCTTGTTATTGACATTAAGGTTTAAATGCCGAACAGCGTAGGGTAGCACAGCCAGACGTGCACCCTTGTGGTAAATGGCGTCACCGATGATGATCTAGAAGCGGTGCGACGGTTGAGGTAGGAATTGTCATGAGTGAATGCGATCGCGTATTAATTCATGGTATACTTTTCACCATGGGAAAATGCGCCTGCCTATAGACTCAATACATAAGGTGGCAGACGGAGACACAGAAAGAGCCAGAAAGAGCGATCGCGCCGTTCGTAGTGAGCGCTTTAGCGCTTCCACCGTTCGTAGTGAGCGCTTTAGCGCTTCCACACATCCTAGCTGGGCATTTCTAATCGGTTAGAGGAAAGATTGCGATCGCACTCGTGTTGATCCAGATTCTTTGTTATAACACAGATGACACTGATTTAATCACATTCTGCTGTTGACTCACGATTAAATAAAACAGATTCAGGACTTACGCCGCCACACCAGATATACGGGTTTTGGTGCGTTGCGCTTCGCTAACACACCCTACATATAGATCCTTTGCGTAAGTCCTAAGATTAACACAGAAAGATGTTTCCAGCGATCGCTCTTCGAGTATTACAGAAGATCGCCTGTTTATTCATGGTATACTTTTTATCGTGGGGAAATGTGCCTGCCTATAGACCTGATCAACCGTAAACCGTAGGGTGGGTTAGGCGGTATTCCATTGAGAGAACAAATCATTTAATTACCTATCCGCTGTAACCCACCAAGTTATCGTTTCTAACCAGTGAACAAAAGATTCGGGCTTTTTCAATCACATTAAAGGATGTACCCTAACAATAGTGCAACGAGGAACCCCTACATTAGAGACATTATTAAATACACCTGACGGATGCAGCCAGCTCATGCGATCGCCTGTTTTTTAGGTCTGTTGAGGTAGGAATTGTCATGAGTGAATGCGATCGCGTAGTTGATTCATGGTATACTTTTCATCGTGGGAAAATGTGCCTACCTATAGACCCCAATCAACCGTAAGCCGTAGGGTGGGTTAGGCGGTATTCAATTAAGAGAACAAATCATTTAATTATCTAGGAGCCGTAACCCACCAAGTTATCGTTTCTAACCAGTGAACAAAAGATTTGGGCTTTTTCGATTACATTAAAGGATGTACCCTAACAATAGTGCAGCGAGGAGCCCTTACATTACCTACATTATCAAATGCACCTGACGGATGCAGCAAGCTCATGCGATCGCTAGGCGTTGATCCAGATTATTTGTGATAACATAAATGACACAGATTGATGTTTTCAGCGATCGCACGATTCTCTCTTAGGCATTCCTAGTGTATCTGATAATCAACCTTCACTCGGCTCAAAAGGATTGACAATCCTCAGGTGTTCAGATACAATCAGTCCATTCTGCATATCTTCCGAGTAAAGCGTTTCTACTCCGGCTTCTAAGGCACAAGCAACAAATAAACTATCCCAGAAGGATAAATTGTAACTTTGGCGAAGCCGAGAGGCATTCATCAAAATCTGGCAATTAAACTCGATAACTTGATACCGGGTATAAAAATCTTGGATCAGCGGCTGAATTTCTGTCTCGCTCATCAACGCTTTCTTAATTAAATTGACGCAAACTTCATTAATAACTTGAGTGCTAACAACGACGTTTTTATTCTCAATGAGAGAACGAGCAATTTTTTGCTTGTTGGTTCCGGATTCCGTCTGGAAGAACGCATACAGCCAGATATTTGTATCGATAAAATACGTGCCGTTAGCCTCGCTCATGCGCCTCCTCTCGGGTTAAAGGAACAAAAGTCTTAAGTGGAATTGGGTTATGGATTAGGTGTGCAATCATGCCTACTTCAGTGGTTCGGCGGTTTGAGATTACGGTAATCTTTACACAGTCAATATTTTGCAGGAGTTGCCGATAGGCTTCGGGGACTTCTATCTTACCATCCTGTACCTTGGCGGTAAATTCAAGGGTTGACATTTTGGGCTGCTAATTTAACGGATATCTTATCCTTAATGGTACAGCACAAAGTAAAAGTGGACAGACTATTGAATATACCCAGGGGGCTTGGGGTTGTTCTGGAAACTTGGTTACAACACATAAGACACCGATTCAATCACACTCTCCAGACGACTCACGGTTAAATGACACAGATTGACGGCGATCGCGTAGTTAATTCATGGTATACTTTTCACCGTGGGAAAGTATGCCTGCCTATAGACTCGATAGATAAGGTGGCAGACGAGGACACAGAAAGAGCGATCGCACCGTTTGTAGTGAGCGCTTTAGCGCTTCCGCATCTCCTATTGGTATCTCTAATTGCTTAGAGGAAGGATTGTCAGCGCTCGGTATTGATCCAGACTCTTTGTGATCACACAGATGACACTGATTTAATCACATTCTGCTTTGGACTCATACTTAAATGACACAGATTGACACAAAGAGACGTTAAGAGCGATCGCACCCAAGACACAATAATCGCGTATTGGTTTATGGTATACTTTTCATCGTGGGAAAATATGCCAGCAAGATAGACCTCATCAACCGTAAACCGTAGGGTGGGTTAAGCGGTATTCAATTGAGAGAACAAATCATTTAATTACCTAGGATCTGTAACCCACCAAGTTATTGTTTCTAACCTACATTCCCTACATTCAAGGAATGCACCTGACGGATGTAGCAAGCCCATGCGATCGCCTGTTTTTTAGGTCTACTTTTAATTGGGGGAGGATAACTATGATTTTTATTAATCCTAAAACTGACTTTGCCTTTAAGAAAATATTTGGTTCTGAACAAAACCCAGAAATCCTAATTAGTTTCCTGAATTCCCTCCTCTACGGCGGCCATCCCCGCATCACCGAGTTAGAAATTATTAATCCTTATCTCGCCCCGAAGATTCAGGGAATTAAAGATACGTTCCTGGATGTAAAAGCCAAACTCACTGATGAGACAACGGTGATTATTGAGATGCAAGTCCTGAATTTATCAGGGTTTGAGAAGCGGATATTGTATAACGCCGCTAAAGCCTATTCCATTCAGTTGGAACCCGGAGACGATTATACCCTTCTGAATCCAGTGATAGCCTTGACGCTGACGGATTTTGAAATGTTTGAGGATTTGCCTCAGGTGATTTCTAATTTTGTTCTCAAAGAAAAGAATATTTTGACGGATTACCCGATTAATGATTTGGAGTTAGTGTTTGTTGAATTACCGAAATTTACCAAAGAGCTAGACGAATTAGAAACTCTAGCGGATAAATGGATCTATTTTATCAAATGTGCCAGAGGATTAGAAACGATACCGGAAGCAATGGCACAAGTCCCGGAAATTCGCAAGGCGTTTGAAGTAGCGAATCAAGCGAATCTGACTCGTGAAGAGTTAGAAGCTTTAGAACAGCGAGAAATGTATATTCATGACCAACGGAATGCGATAAAATTAGCATTGAGACAGGGGATTCAAGTCGGGCGAGAACAGGGGATTCAAGTCGGGCGAGAACAGGGGATTCAAGTCGGGCGAGAACAGGGGATTCAAGTCGGGCGAGAACAGGGGATTCAGGAATCTAAATTAGAAATGGCTAGGAAAATGTTAGGGGTTGTCGATGAAGATACGATTAGTCAGATTACTGGCTTGAGTTTAGAAGAGGTGCGACGGTTGAGGTAGAAATTGTCATTAGTGAATGCGATCGCGTAGTTAATTCATGGTATACTTTTCATCGTGGGGAAATATGCCTGCCTATAGACTCGACACATAAGGTTTCAAACGAGGACACAAAAAGAGCGATCGCACCCAAGACACAATGATCGCCTGTTGGTTTATGGTATACTTTTCATCGTGGGAAAATGTGCTTACCTATAGACCCCATCAAGCGTAAACCGTAGGGTGGGTTAAGCGGTATTCAATTGAGAGAACAAATCATTTAATTTCCTAGGAGCTGTAACCCACCAAGTTATCGTTTCTAACCTACATTCCCTACATTCAAGGAATGCACCTGACGGATGCAGCAAGCCCATGCGATCGCACTCGTGTTGCTCCAGATTTTTTGTTATAACACAAGTGACACCGATTTAATCACATTCTGCTGGAGACTCACGATTAAATAACACAGATTGACACAGATAACCGTTTCATATCTGTCTCAATCGAATCATCTATTAACGCTGTCCTCACACCTGTATCTGCTATCTGTGAAATCAGTGGGGCTAACCTCTAACATCCCCACCCCTACCGTTTCAATAAATCCGTGAAATCAGTGTTATGGAATCAAACCGTTTAGATGAAGTCTGGTTTCCGGGGATAATCCTCAACCACACGTTCATAAAACGCCTCCAGCGCTTCAACACAGGTTTTATCGTCATAGAGGCGATCGTGATTAGCTACGATTTGCGCCACAATACTTTTGCGCCACTGAGGGTCTAATCCTAAACGGACAGCAATATCTATATACTCGGCTTCATCGTTAGCAATGGTTTCGGTGACTCCTAGCATTCGCAAAATGCCGTAGGAATGGCGACCTCGCATAAATTCACCGGGACAGGTGACAACAGGTAAATTGCAGGCGATCGCTTCTAGAGTAGTATTACCGCCAGACCAGCCTAATGTATCCAGGAAAACATCTGAGACTAAATTTAGACTGAGATAGTCGTTTTGATTCAGTCTGGGTAACATGACGCAATAGTCTTCACTATCTAAACCAAAGCCAGCAAACGCTTTTTTGAGCCGTTGGGCAAATTGCTGTGTAATGGAGTCACTGGAATGAGAAATAAAGACAAACTGAGCTTGAGGAACCCGTTGAGCAATGGCAGCAAAAATATAGTCGTATTGGGGTAAATACTTAAAAGTAGACTGGCATGATAAATATACTACGGCTTGTGAACGTAGCTTAAAATCTGACCGCCTTTTCCGCGTTTTAGGCAAAGCCGGTTTAGAATAGGATACTCCAATATTGGGTAAACGAATCAGGGTTTCTGAATAATGATTTTCTCCATTTTCAGGTTCCATCAAATTGCTGGAGAGAAAGTAATCGATCGTCGGCAGACCGGACGTAATCGGATGTCCCCACGTCGTACATTGTACAGGAGCCAGACGCAAACCCGCAATCTGGGTGATAGTGGGATGCATACCAATATCCAGGAAAACTAAGATGTGTAATTGATCAGAGAGAATTTGTTGACAAAGTTCTTCTAAATCACCGGGAATATGATAGAATGCATGACTATATACGGCAAATTGCTGGGTCATTGCATCTATTTTCGCATAGTTGGTATAACCATATAATTCAAACTTTTTCTGGTCATGATTGCGGGGCCAACCGCGTAAGAGTTTACTGACGGTGTGAGAGTACATAGCGTTAGAAATATACCCAATCCGAATTTTTCCATTTTGGCTGCGAGATGGCATGGGTAGTGGTTTTACCCATTCAGGATAATTCGCTGCCATGACTCGATGAACAAACTCTCCATAGCGCTTTTGCAGCTCTAAATCATCTTTTCCTTGATACTGTAAGTAAAAATTGGTTCGAGCGCCTATACCAACTTTGGCTTTTTCGATTGCCTCAGGAGAATCTAAAGTGGTTTGCTCAATTAAAACCTCTAAAGATTGGATAAACCGACGGCGGTAAAAATTAATTTCTTCTGGAGTATCGTAAATAATAGGCAGGAGACGTTGTTCTTCAATTTTTAGGATTAAATCATTGGGCAATAACTGGGCGGCTTGACTCGCAACGGTTATGGCTTCATGGATACGACCAAAATTTTGTAAAGCAACGATCAAACAAAAGTAAAGTCGCGGTGTTTTCGGGTAGTGCTTAAGTCCTTCGTGATAAGTGTTAATCGCTTTTTCTTCCTGATTTAATTTCTCATAGCAGTCCGCTAAATTAATATAAATAGAGGACTTGCCAATTTGAGTTTTCAAACCTTTCTCGTATTGTTCTATAGCGGCTTCATAGTTTTGCCGAATATGGGCATAATTTCCAAAATAAAAAGCTGATTTAGCCGGATCATGTTTCAAATCATAGGCAATCCCCAAGTTTTGCATAACATCGGGGTCACGAGGTTTCAATTGGAGCGCCTTTTGATAAAGTTCAATGGCTTCATCAATATTACGATGTTGTTCGAGTAGTAGATTTCCTAAATTAATATAGCTACCAAAATGACTTGGGTTTGCAGTAACTGCCTGACGATAAACATATTCTGCGTCTTGAAACTGATCCGTTTGGCACAAAATAACACCTAAATTGTTATAGGCATTAATTAGTTTTGGATTTAATTGAATTGATTTTTGATAAGCTTCAATGGCTTGGGGAATATTACCAATTTTCTCTAGCACTAAACCCAAGCTATAGTGATGCAGTCCGCTAGCGGGATCTATTGCCAAAGATTGGAGCAGGTGGGATAGGCAATTCTGGTATTGCTGTAAGTTGTAATAAACAATGCCTAAGTCGTGCAAGACATCCGCATGATAGGTATGCCATTGCAAAACTTCTTTATATTTTTTCTCGGCGGGAAAAAAGTCGCCGATATGATGCAAGTATAACGCTTCTTTGTAGAGAGTATTTACAGCTTGCGGTTTCTGAGTAAACTCAAAATCATTGTGTAAATCAGAAATGGCTTGAATCAAGGGTGGGTTGCGAAATTTTTGAGAATATTCAGACCAATTGTAATGACTTTCCTGCGTCATATCATAACTTAAAATTTGAATGCCATTGCCAAAGGTGAAGTGATTCTCTGTGGGGGTTGGTAAATTTAACAAGAGTTGGCAGTCAGGATGAGTTGCTATAAAATCCCAATTGGCTTGCTGCACACTACTCCAGTTAGTATTATTGACAATAATCAAAGCTGGGTTTGCTAGAAAGGGTTTGACTAAAAGCAGTCCGAGCAACTGAGACCTATAATCCGGGTTGCCTGAATAGAAATACACCCCAATTTTAGCGTCGGATTGACTCTCTTTTAAGTCAAAGAAAAACTCTTCAAAGTTTTGGTCACAAAATAAGACTTGTTCGTCCAGGTTAAATAAGGATAAATTATTGCTTAATATCTCTAACTTTTCTTCGGAATCATCTAAACTAGAAAAATCATCGACAGCATAGGCGATTTGATCGGGATGATTAAGCAGTGAGCCGAGCAAATTCGCTCCATGAGAACAGCCAATCTCACAGTAAACTTCATCGGGTTCCATGCACTCTACAGCAAAGTTGAGCAACTGCATTATATTAGCGGTCGTCTTTCCTTCAACCTGATTGAGAACAGATTGAAATTGCTCAGACTTAGGATGAACTGACTCCTGTCCCAAGTTTTTGTATAATTCAGGGAGTCGCTGCATGAATTTTTGGTATTCCATTTTTATTTATTCGCTATTTCAGTCAATCTAAAAGATCTAGTTATCCTTTTAGGTTTGGATTAATTTTATCAATTTTATTCTGAGCTTTCACATGATTTTTATTAAAGGCAAGAGTCAAGTTAAAGGCTGTCAATGCCAAATTGTCACACCACTCGAAGTAGAAAACTTTTGCGCCATATTCAAGTGCTAGTTCAGGTGTGCCATTCTGAGAACCTGTATCAACAATGACAATTTCATCAACATAAGGTTGAACGCTTGATAAACAGCGGGGCAAATTCTCCCTTTCATTTTTGACAATCATACCAAGGGACAGCTTGAGTAATGATTCTGAATTTATGCTCATTTTACTGCTGTTCTCCCTATTAGCCCAAACAATTCCTATAAATTCCTATACTATAATAGCTGAATTCGATTGCACACAAATAATGCTATAACCCTAATGGGACTGGACGCTTGAAATGCATACTGGACTGACACAGTAGTCGGTGTAGGGTGGACACTGCCCACCATCCATGTCAACTTAAGCTCAACCCCTTACCCCCAGATCCTCTCCCAACCCTCACAAGGGTAGGTTTTTTTTTAGATTGGGGTTCATAGGGGATGAGGGGGAAATGTCGGGGAGTAAATAGACACAGCTTAAACTCTTGCCAGCATTGGTTTTCATTTTAAGTTGACACCAATGATGGGGCGTGCGCCCCTACAGGCGGACACATTTTTCCATTGTGAAGTTAACCCGTGCTATTAACGGTTCCGATCACTTGAATAATCTGGCTTTTGCTTGTCGCCGTTGCAACGAGCGTCGCTATAATTTCGTAGCTGGATACGATCACATCACTGAAACGATTGTTCCTCTTTTTAATCCGCGTCAGCAACAATGGTCAGACCATTTTATCTGGAGTGCGGATGGGAAAGAAATCCTGGGAACAACCCCTATTGGTCGAGCAACGTGCGATCGGCTTGATCTGAATGATACCCGCTATCCAGAAGAGGAATCGATCCGAAGTGCGCGAGAATTATGGAAAAGAGTCGGGTTACACCCTCCGAACACTGATCCTTGCCAATCCGCTTAAACAAGTGCGATTAGCGAGAGCTAGTGCCGAAGGCAATTGCGTTTGGGTTAGGTTGAGTAGAGAACTGCCCACCAGCCTTAAGTCAGTATCCTTCTGCTCAAGGTGGAGTCAGGTAAAATAAGTTTAACTCAAACCCAGTTTATTTTAAGATAATTTAATTACTTTGCTCAGGAGACCTTACCAATGGATGAACAAGAACGGAGTTTAATCGAAAAAATTCGCCAGCAATTTGATTTTGGTCCCTATCCAGGAATTCCAATAGACCGCTCCCCGAAAGATAATGTTAGCGAACTCTATATTCATAATTTTGTCACACCTTATTATTTAAGAAATCAAAAGGTAATAGATACTGAGCAGATAACAATTTTAGATGCTGGCTGTGGTGCGGGATATAGATCTTTAATTTTAGCCGAAGCAAACCCTGGGGCAAAAATTGTCGGAATTGATATATCCGAAAAATCGCTGGCATTAGCTAGTCAGCGTTTAAAGCATCATGGTTTTGAGCAGGTAGAATTTTATCAACTCTCTATTTATGAGCTACCTCAGCTAGGGTTAGAGTTTGACTACATTAACTGTGATGAATTGCTTTACCTGTTTCCCGACCCAGCCATTGCCCTCCAGTCCATGAAGTCGGTGTTGAAGCCATGGGGAATTATTCGCAGCAATCTCCACAGCAAACATCAGCGCGTTAACTATTTTCGCGCTCAGGAAGCATTCCAAATGATGGGATTGATGGATGGTAATCCAGAGGATATGGAAATTGAAATTGTCTTAGAAATAATGAAGGCTTTGAAGGATGGGGTGAACCTAAAAGCTAACACTTGGAATTCTAAGTATGAAGGAGAAGAGGGAAAAGGAACTGTTTTAATGAACTATCTGTTCCAAGGAGATAAAGGCTATACGATTTCTGATTTATTTGCGGCGTTGAGAGCAGCCGAATTAGAATTTATCAGTATGGTCAACTGGCGGCAATGGGACTTAATGAAGCTGTTCAAAGAGCCGGAAAATTTGCCTGTATTTTTGGCAATGAGTTTACCCGATATTTCCGAGGAACAGCGACTGCGCTTATTTGAACTATTACATCCTATTCACCGACTGCTAGATTTCTGGTGCGGGCATCCCCATCGCGCTCAACCCTTTATACCGATTGCCGAGTGGACGAATGATGATTGGCAGGAAGCGCGAGTACATTTACATCCTCAGCTTAGAACGCCAGCCGTGAAAGAGGAAATGAGCAGATGTGTCACTCAACTCAACCCGTTTGAAATCAGCAAGCATCTACCTGTGACGGGAGAGTCAAGATTGGTAGACAGTACTATTGCTGCTTGCCTATTACCTCTGTTGGAGTCACCTAAGTCGATGCCATCTCTGGTGGCGCGATGGCAGAAATTGCGCCCAGTGCATCCGGTTACGCTGGAGTCTACCAGCCAAGAGGAGGCGTTGGAGACTGTCAAACAGGCACTGACTGGACTGGAGGAAAATGGATATGTGCTGGTAGAGCGTGCATCCTGAGTGACTGGTAACCCAGAAGAAAAAAATTTTTTGGCGTCAGGTGATAGGAAAGCAGTCGGAAGTGGGTAAGTTACATTCAGGAGACAAAAGTCAAGCATCCCCCATCTCAAGGAGAAACCATTCATGAAACCTGAACTCAAAGCCAAGTTCTTACAGCATCTCAGCCAGAAAAAGCAGGATCAGGGTTTCACGCTGATTGAACTGCTCGTCGTGATCATTATTATTGGTATTCTATCTGCTATTGCTCTGCCGTCCTTCTTGAACCAGGCGAACAAAGCTAAGGAGTCGGAAGCGAAGCAATATGTTGGTTCTGCAAACCGTGCTGAGCAAGCTTTTTATCTAGAGAAAAGCAAATTCACAAGTGACTGGGGAAACCTTGGTCTTGGCATTGCCACGCAGACAGCAAACTATAAGTATACGGTTGAGACGGCAGATGCCAACCTAGGTAAACAAGTAGAAATTGTAGGAGGCGCATTGCCGGATAAAACCAATACTCTAAGAGCGTTTGTAGGAGGTGTGCAGGTTGGACAAATTTCGGGTACACAGGAAACCACTACATTAGCTATATTGTGTCAATCTCCAAAGCCACAGACGGGAACTAAAGATGGTGTTAAATTGACGCCTAATACAACAACTGCTCCAGCATGTAATAACAGCTATGAAAATTTGAGCAATTGATTCTTAGTCAAGAAGCCCTGAATACATCAAGCTTTTTACTAATTCAGTTGCAGCATTTTACAGCAGTAGGTTCATTAAGTCTCCCTACTGCTGTCTTTACTATTTAATTTTTATGCAATTTGGATCAGAATCATGATTGATAAAAAGGTTTCTTCAGAGTCTGTAAATTTGCAGCAAGAAGCATACCAATACCTGATTCAGAGCGATTATGGAAAAGCCGCAGAGCTTTATCAACAAGCAATTTCAGCTAAACCCAGTGTTAAACAGTATTACTGGTATTTAGGGTTAACTTTACTTCTACAAGGACAAGAAGCAGAAGCTCAGACAACTTGGATGCTGGCAATGCTAGAGGGTGAAGCGGAGCAGTTAGACGAGTGGGCAAATGAACTTATTGAAGTGTTGCAACTCGAAGCGGAGCGACAGGAAACATTGGAGGATTATCCAATGGCTTGGACACTCCGCCAACACATCCGGGAAATTCGCCCAAGTGATATTCCTAATCTGCTGCAAATTATTCAACTTTCTATCAAGCTGAAACAATTTACAGGAGAGGATTTGCATTCACTTGGGGTTATCGAGATACTCCAGTTAAAACAAGGAGTTCATGTTAATCCTGATCTATTGCTGCAAGTGTTGCAAAATGTTCTAGATTCCGCTCCTCTTGATCCGTGGTTGCCTGAATTCGCTGAAGCTTGCTTGCTCTACACTGATAAACCTCAGACTTTTATTTATGTATTGATGCTGGCGGCAACCAAAATTGCTTATGGGATAGGACAGTACCAAAGAGCGATACAGCTAGCCAAAATATGTTTACATTTAGATGCGGAAAATATAGAAATATTAAGTCATTTATCCACTTTTTATATCCACAACCGTCAGGATGATAAGGGTATAGATATCGCTAAATTGTGTTGTTCTTTGGCAAAAACACTACCCGAAAAAGTGTTTGCATGCTGTCTGTTGCTACGAGGGTTGATGGGTACAGGCGGTCATTGGCAGGAAGTTCTGTCTTTATTAAATCATTACGAATCATTATTACTGTCTTTGATTGAGGCTCAACCTGCTTTAACTGACCGAACCTCTACCTCCCGTCTGGTGAACTCGACCTTTTTTTTGCCTTACATTAGAGATGATGCAAAAACTAACCGTTGGATTCAAAATCAGGTGGTTCAGCTTTGTCAAGCAGGTATTGAATGTTATGAAAAGGATCGCCTGGAACGATACCATCAGCGCACCTCACACCCAGGTAGTAGCGGTACTGCTGTTCAACCCTTGAAAATTGGATACTTGTCTCATTGCCTGGGTAGACATTCTGTTGGTTGGTTAGCTCGATGGGTATTTGAGTATCATGACCGCAATCAGTTTGAAGTCAGTGCTTATTTTATCAACTATCAATCTCGCCTTAAAGATCCTCTACGAGACTGGTTTGTTGAACACGCAGATAAAGCGCATAAATTTGAAATGAATTCTCTGGAAATAGCAGAGAAAATTTATCAGGATAACATCGATATTTTAATTGATCTTGATAGCATTACCCTAGACATTACTTGCGAAGTCATGGCACTCAAGCCTGCTCCTATTCAAGTCACTTGGTTGGGTTGGGATGCTTCCGGACTACCCGCGATTGATTACTTTATGGCTGATCCCTACGTTTTACCCGATTCTGCACCAGATTACTATCGTGAAACAATCTGGCACTTGCCTAACACCTACATTGCTGTAGATGGTTTTGAAGTCGGTGTACCAACATTACGCCGAGACCATCTGGATATTCCCAACGATGCAGTGATTTATCTCAGCGCTCAGATGGGTCATAAACGGCATCCAGACACGGCACGTCTGCAAATGCAGATTCTCAAACAAGTGCCGAATAGCTATTTTTTGATTAAGGGGATAGCCAATCAAGAGTCAGTCAAAAAATTCTTTATCCAGATTGCTGAAGAAGAGGGAGTTGATTGCCAGCGCCTGCGATTTTTACCAGAAGTGGCTTTAGAAGCAACTCACCGAGCTAATCTGGGTATTGCTGATGTCGTGTTAGATACCTATCCTTACAATGGCGCTACAACTACTTTAGAAACACTCTGGATGGGGATTCCTCTAGTAACGCGAGTGGGACAGCAATTTTCTGCCCGCAACAGTTACACCATGATGATGAATGCGGGTATTACAGAAGGGATTGCCTGGACGGATGAAGAATACGTCGAGTGGGGTGTTCGCTTAGGCAAAGATGAAGCGATGCGCCAACAAATTGCCTGGAAACTGCGACAGTCTAAGCAAACAGCACCATTATGGAACGCCAAGCAGTTTACCCGCGAAATGGAAAAGGCTTACCAGCAAATGTGGGCAAATTATGTGGAAGGGAGTAAATAGATTGATGAGTCATGAATGCTACCACCGTCAATATCCACATTCCTCGACTTGGAAAACATCTATCAAAGAACGCTTACCTGTATCCTGTATAGGGGACTTAATCAAGGAAGGTAACATCTTTATTCTTAAAAATCCTCGCCAATTTACCCTAGATGAAGCCTGGAAAAATTAACCGTGGAGACAATCTAGTGATTGAATCAAAAAAATTATCTTCATTCAACGTGAATATCGAGGCTAAATATATAATTTAATAATCATTTACAGAAATAACCATGCCAGACGTACAGCTTCTTTCTCCCAGACAACTTACTCTCTCTATTCAGCTAGACTTGCAAAAAATCCAACCTTACTGTGGTACACCCATAGCAGCTATCTACGCAGATAGTCTGTTGCGAACCTTGAGGACTATTCGCGATCAGTTTCCCTTTGAACCGTTGACCGAAGTCCTGATGGCTTTTTACGACGCGATCGCCTTTGAGAATCGCTGGATTAACTATCAGGCTAATCAGTATAAAGAAGTTTGCGATCTCCTCACGACTTTAGTTGATTCCCAACTGAGTAATGAAGAAGTCGAACAAGCCATTTTACGTCTGGAAGATTTTGGCTTTGACACCCTGCCCTTTGGGATAGAATTTAACTCGGGTATTGAGCTAGACAAGGATGAGAACTAAATAATATGCAAGTCCAGGATAGTCCGCAACATTTTCTCGATACCTCCGTTGTTCGTTCTCTGCTCTTGGGGACTCAAGCTTATCGGCAGTATTTAAACTCCAACCTTGCCGAACGTCCCCTCTACATCTCCAACTACATACAAATGGAGATGAAACGCAGCTATTTGATGAATATTATCTCATTCTACTTTGTTCTGCGCTTAGAAACGATTCAAACAATTGGCGACGCGATAACGTTTTGGAGTAATCGATTTAAGACCAGCCAACTTAAAGCTATCCTCCAGCTCGTTCCCCAACTATTCAGTACGCACCAACTCGACTTGAGTCGTTCTCAAGATAAAGAAAAAGCCCTACAAGTATTAGGACTCTATATTAAACGCTTTGAACTCCTGCTAAGGAAAAAATATACGAACATCGGACAGGATGCCACAGCTTGCGCCCGTGCCATTATCCCACTCAAGGTAGAATTAAACAACCCGGCAGAAGGGTTGAAGCAGTTTACCGATGAGTTTGGTGATGTGGAAACCTGTCGAAGTCAATGTAAAATTGACGAATTTTTGTTAGATCGCTATCGTCAAGACGTTGAATCCTATATTGAACAGGCATCCCAACTGCCCAAAAATAATGAAACCCGGGGATTTATTAAGATTGCGGATAATTTAAGAGAAATCCTAAAACAAGGTGCAACAGCCATCTCCTGCAAGCGGTGTGAAAAAATTGGAGACGCGGTTATTGCCTTAAATGCACCTCGCCAGATGCGGCTAGAACACACCGATAATTCCTTTGACTACTTATGTCCACCTATTGAGCAACCTCATCACAAGCATCCCTCCGAAAACCAGGTACTTGCCGATAGTTCTGACTAAACAGCAGGAGTAAATCCACAATTGATACCTGAGATCAAACCCACATTTCACACTACCTGATATAGTACGTGATGATTACGCGCCAGGATCAATATATTATATTTGTACGATAAATTGAAATCATCTTTTAGTGAGCCATTTCTCGTTGCAGCGTAAGCCGCTCCTGAACAACCTGCTGATAAAATGCTTCTAAACCCGCAACACAGGCTTTGTCCTCAAAGAGGTTATCGTGTCGCGCTTTCATTTGTTCTTCAATCTCCCGTCGCCAAGCTAAATCTAGTCCCAACTTAACCGCAATCTCAATATAATCCGCTTCATCTTCAACAATCGTATCTGTCACACCAATCATCTTGAGGAAACTATCCGAGTGACGACCCCGCATAAATTCCCCTGGACAGGTAACAATAGGGAGATGACAGGCAACTGCTTCTAAGCTAGTATTCCCACCAGACCAGTCAAGCGTATCCAAGTACACATCAGAAAGCAAGTTAATCATCAGATAGTCTAACCGTTCTGGAATAGTCAGGAACAGACAATAATCTTTATGCTTAAGACCAACAGCGCTAAAAGCACGCTCAAGACGCGGCTGAAGCAACTCACCACGCAGAAACAGAAACCGTGCTTGTGGAACCCGACGAGCAATTTCAGGGAAAATATAATCATATTGCGGCAAATACTTGAAAGGTGCTTGGCAACACAAATAAAGTACCGCATCCTCCGGTAACTGATAATCCGCTCTAGTTTTTGTTCGTGGCGGAATATAAGGCTTAGGATAAGAAACCCCAATATTCGGCAAACGAATCAGCGTTTCCGAGTAATGGTTTTGAGCATTTTCCGGTTCCATTAACTCACTGGATAAAAAGTAATCAACCGTTGGTAAACCCGATGTAACCGGATGTCCCCAAGCCGTACATTGTACTGGTGCAAGTCGCAAAGCCGCTATTTGCAGGGTTAGCGCATCCATACCAATTTCCGGAAATACCAGGATGTGTAGTTGGTCAGCAATAATCTGTTTGCAGGTTGCTTCTAAATTATGAGGAATGTGGTGCAACACATCACTATAGTCTTGAAACTGCCGGGTAATCAAGTCGGGAGTATTACCCGTGTAATAACAGTAGATTTCAAAATTTTGTTTATCGTGATGACGCAGCCACCCTGTTAACCAAAGGGTTCCACTATAGCAGTGCAGATAAGCCGAAACATAGCCAATCCGAATCTTGTTATTTTGCTGAAGTGGAGGCATTACTCTAGGCTCAACCCAACCTGGATAGTTAGCTGCCATAATTTGATGCACTAAGTTGCCGTACTGGCGTTGCAAATCAACGTCATTTTCAGCCTGATAGGAAAGATAAAAGTTGGTCAGTCTACCGATACCTGCCAAAGCATCCTTTTTTTCAGCCTCAGATTCTAGAGAGGTTTCGTGAATTAACCGTTGCAGTCCAATTTTATACCGTTGACGATAAACGCTTATGTCTTCTGGAGAATCATAGATTGTCGGTACAATTAAATGTTTGAGAATTTTAAAAGTATAATCATTCGGTAAGATCTGCGATGCCTGATTCGCACAGGCGATTGCTTCTTGGGTGCGTCCATTTCGCTGTAATTCAATAATTAATGTAAAATGAAGGCGACCATCTGTTGGACACACTCTAATTCCTTCTTGGAGTGTGCTAAACACTTGTTCTAAGAGCTTGAGATGTCTATAACACTGGCTTAAGCGCCAAAAAATCTCTGGAGTTCCTGTTTGGCTGGTTAAAATCCGTTGATATTGCTCAATTGCCTCTTGCCATCTTCCTTCCTGAAAGAATTTATGGCTCAACTTAAAAAAAAACTGCCAACTTCTCCATCACTGAATCGGTTTAGTTGATAAGTTTGCAAGGCTTCCACGTTGGCTTGTGCGATCGCCTCTTGATTTTCATTCTCTAAGATAATACGAGCGTGGAGATGAGGCAAGAGAGATTTCCACTGCATTTCACCAAAATGTCCCACGAGAGATAGTTCTGCTCCCTCGGTAACATCCAAATCTTCCTGCATGAGCAGATTCATGGCGACACCGGACAAAAAGAGATTAGCCTCCTCCTCAGAAATATTACTGGTGTCTATCAGCAACGTAATATAACTTCTATCCGGGTGAATCGCGATCGCTCTAATCACTCGTTCTAATTCTATCCCTAGTGACTCTTCAGATTGAGACCAATCTGGGAAGATAATTAAATTAATATCTCTCAAATTTAAAGGCAAGAGGGTAGCATCAACCAAAGCTGTACTAACGATTTCCGCCATTTTTGACCATGAGAACGTTTTGGCTTGTGCCAAACCCGCCGCAATTAGCGAGTTGCGAACATCGGGTTTTTGCACATCACAAAGCGCATTCGTTAGTTCATTACTATCAGTGTCATTCACATATAATGCCGCTTCCCCAGCCACTTCAGGAATAGATGCATTAGCACAAGTTATCACTGGACAACCACAAGCCATTGCTTCCAAAATTGGCAATCCAAACCCTTCATACTTCGATGGATAAACTAATGAAACTGCACCAGAATAAGCGGCTCTCAATTCCTGATCACTAAGTTGCAGTGTATGGACAACACTCCCAGACGAATAGGCTCTGAACTCTGGAGAAAGCAGGGAACCGCTACCCGTGCAGACAATATCAAAACCCTGTTTACTATACAGTTGAGCAAAAGCTTGGAAAAATAGAATTGTATTCTTATAACCGCCTCCAGTACCTACGAGAATAAAATAAGGCTTTGAGATGCCATATTTCGTGCGAAAACTATTCACCTCCTCCAAATTCGCTGGATAAAAGCTGCTTTGAACTCCACAAGCAGCCACTATTACCAATTCTGAAGATATCTCAGGGAAAAACCTTATCAAATCACGCGCCGTATTTTCTGAAATAGCCAGGTAAGCAGACGCCTGTTGAATCGCACGATGCTTTTCTTGCCACATGGGATTATTCATATCCCATCCCAGCACTTCTGGAATCATGTCATACGCCATGAACACAGATGGCGTTGACAGGGGTGTCGTATAGTAAGTAGAAATAAATAAATCAGCGCCTTCCTGATCACAGACTTGCTGGAGCATTTCGCGATCGGCATCTGTACTTTGGTAGTCATAAGGGGGTATAAGACGATAACGAATACCAGGAATTTCGGGGGCGGTTCTAGCTCGATCAAGAACAGTAATATGCTTTGCAAAATCACTTCCTGCCCATTCATTGAGTAAGGATTTCCAAACCCGAGCTATTCCAGTTTTGTAAATCTGAAAAAATACACCATCTATTACAATTACTGGTTTAATTTTTACAAGTTGTTGTAATTGCTCTACCTGTTCAAACTTCCACGCCTTGCCATCTTGTTTTTTCCGAGCAATCGGTGTAATACCACACGACTCAGCCGTATCAACCATGGTTCCATCTTGAACCCAGGGAAAATACTGACGCAATAAGACTGGAAACTTAGCCTGCTCCTGCAATGCTGTCCATCGGGAAACAGCATTCTTATAACCGTAGTATTGTTCCTTAAATTGCAATTGAGCAGAAGTGGTATAGGCAAAATGCTGAAAAACTAATCCTTGTTCTTCAGTTTCTTCGTGTAAAAACGGATTAATTTCTGCTACATTGCGCCATTGGTTATCTGGTAGAGGTTCTATCAATACCGGAGGTTCATGGGCTGCCCACATCATTCCCGGTTTAAATATCCAAGTACGCAACCAATCTTGTTGAGGATTCTGAGCATAACAGTTACGAGTACTAATAACCAGATTTTCGCCGACAAAATACCAGCACCAGTAAAACCCGGCTGTTTTCTCAGGATTGCTGATGAATAGATGTCGTCCAGTACAAAGTTGCTCAACTGTCCACAATTCATCGACATCTATCTGCCAAAGTAAACATTCCTCATGAATATTTGCTAGTGGCGCATTCACCATTTCCAGCTTGCCATCCCAGAAAATACCTTCTGGTTTCCGATACACTGTAACGTTATCAGGATATTCCCGTGCCAGTTCATCTAGATAGTCTGTCGTGCCATCCTTACTGTATCCATTCCGATGAATTTCATCACTGATATGTCCACCTAGCGCAGAACTCCAAGCCGTATCATGTTTCAAGTCCGCTACACCCTCAACAATATGCCAATGCCATGGGAAAGGCAATTGTTTGAAGACTTCAATGTGATAACGGATAAATGGTTCACCGTTGAGGACAATTGTGAAGAAATGAATGGGCAATTGAAATGAAGCAATAACTAAACTATTATCTTTTTTTCCACAAGCAAGACTCGATGAATATTCATGAGAAACAAGGTAATATTTCGCAATTTTGTGCCAAACCTTTTCTGAACCGGGCCATGTATGTATAACGTCATAAAATGCTATCCATCCTCCATTTCTGACAAGAGGAAACGACAATTGGAAATCTTGTAAAAGATCTAAATATTGGTGAGAACCATCAATAAAAATAAAATCAACTTCCCTCGTATTGGTTAGTTCGTGCCAACGTTTTAAAATTTGATGAGAAAAACCCTGAACTGGAACTACATACTGATCAACACCATTTTTTTTGATGTTTTGTTGCCAAATTTCAAAAAATTTTCTATCGGAAAAGTCACTATCGTTGCCATCCCAGGTATCAATACAATAGATTTTCCGCTTTGTTCCTATGCAAGCCATAGCCATAGCAACCGTTGATCGACCTTTATAGGAACCGATTTCTACTATAACTGCATCGTCTGGTAAGGATTTTACTTTATTAAAAAGATAGGCTTCTTGCCCAGGTATCATGAAGCCTTCAATTGCTTCAACGGTTGACTGAATAGTTGTGTAACTTATTGGATGTACAGTCGTTTTTTTGAAAATGGCATAGCCATTCCGTATTTGAAAGCTGCCACCTATAAAAGTATAGTTATAATCCTCAATTAGCCGATGAAAACTCTTATGATTTTTATAGGAATTAATATCATCTAGGAAGATATATTTTGCTCCATAAATCTCATTAAGTTCTATATTGCCAGTGAACTCTGATCCATCAATTAAAACAATATCAAAAATGTCAATATTATTTTCTTGCTTTATTTTGTTAATTCCCTTTTCTTGAATTCTAGCTGTTCTTATATATTCAACATCCTGTTGTAACCAACCTAACACCCGTTCAATGGGATAATTGTTTAGAGCTGTTTTTTTAGTATTGTAAAAATCAACAATATCCTTTTCATCTGGAAACTGCTCTAGAGAAATAGATGAAAGATTATAACACTTGACAAAAGCATTATTAGCATACCTATTTTTAAGTGCGGCAAAGCGAGGTTTTGAAACCTCCAAGCAAAACAGATTGGGTTGGTTGGGATTATCGCGAATTCCTTGAACAAAAGCTTCAGTGCTTCCTTCACCTGAAGATGAGCCTATCTCTAAAATTGTTTTAATGTCTTCTTCGCGAACAATTTGTTGAATCGCCACATAAAAATTATCATTTTTAATTTCTGGAGGAATAAGACAGTCAAGATCAGATTTTGAAGTTCTTTTATCCATGGGGTGACATTTAAATAAACTTGATCTATTGTTTAGCGATCGCGCTCTCCACTCCCCTCACTCTCTTCTCTCACCTGCTGCTGCAACTGCTCCAACTGTACCTTATACCCTGCCTCCTGAGGATGCAACTCAACCAACTTCTGCAACGGCGCGATCGCAGCTTGAGTATCCTGCATCTGTAACCGTATCTCCACCAAGCCTTCCAGCGCCACCCGATTCTCCGGTTCCCGTTCTAAAACCAACTCATACCCCCGTTCCTTAGCCGCTAGCTGTTGATCAACCGACGCTTCTTCCGAGGTAGCCGTCGTTTGCGGTTGCTGTAAGGCATTACTATATAGACCAAATAGCCCATAGCCCGTAGAACCCAGAAAGGCTACCATTGAGAAGACAAGAAGAATTCGTTTGAGGGGATTTTCCTTGGGTTTCTTATCCGACATACCTACCTACAGGGAAATGAATCTGCCAGTCAATCAAGTCTTGGCTAATCGCTCAAATCAGCCAAAACTAGCCAGAACAACCGATTTTAACCAGCTTGAGCATTGAGAGGTGAACCTGAGTTCACAGCTTCGCCCTATCCTTAACCTACCCACATCTCGACCCAGAGCGATCACCTAACCTTATAATGCCTCAATTGAATCGTGCGATCGCAGCCTGATTCCCTTTGCGCCAATTTTGTTCCCTCCCCTTGAAGGGGAAGGTTAGGAAGGGGTCGCGTTAAGGTATGGCTTTGTTGATTTAGTATTGGGCGACCCGATCCAATTGAATGGATTGGAGTTGTTCATTGATACAGGCGGGTCGCCCCTACAAGGATCGCCTGTTCTATTTGGGTTAATTCAATCGTGCGATCGCAGCCTGATTCCCAGCAAGCGTCAATCTTGTTCCCTCCCCTTCGAGGGGAGGGTTAGGGAGGGGTCAGATCAAGGTATTGGTATTGTTGATTTAGTATTGGGCGACCCGATCCAATTGAATGGATTGGAGTTGTTCATTGATGCAGGCGGGTCGCCCCTACCCAGATCGCCTGTTCTATTTGGGTCAATTCAATCGTGCGATCGCAGGTTGTTCCCATTTCCATCAATTGTATTGGGCGCAAAGGTTTGAGCCGAGGGCGACCCGATCCAATTAAATGGATTGGGGTTGTTCATTGATGCAGGCGGGTCGCCCCTACAAGGATCGCTTGTGTCCTTCCGGTCAATTGAATCGTGCGATCACGGGTTGTTCCCATTCCCGTCAATTTTATCGGGCGCACGTCTATGCGCCCCTACGGATGGACGAAAAACGGTGCGATCGCCTGTTCCCTTCTGGTCAATTTAATCGTGCGATCGCTCCTGTTTCCCATTTCCGTCAATTTTGTTCCCTCCCCTCGAAGGGGAGGGTTAGGGAGAGGTCAGATCAAGGTATTGCTTTGTTGATTTAGTATTGGGCGACCCGATCAAATTGAATGGATTGGAGTTGTTAATTAATGCAGGCGGGTCGCCCCTACGGGGATCGCCTGTTTCCTTCCGGTCAATTGAATCGTGCGATCGTCGATTCCCGTCCGGTCAATTGAATCATGCGATCGCGCCAATCTTTCTTGTTCCCTCCCCTCGAAGGGGAGGGTTAGGGAGAGGTCAGATCAAGGTATTGCTTTGTTGATTTAGTATTGGGCGACCCGATCCAATTGAATGGATTGGAGTTGTTCATTAATTCAGGCGGGTCGCCCCTACAAAGATCGCTTGTTTCCTTTGGGTCAATTCCATCACGCGATCGCTCCCTGTCGCCATACCCGTCAACGAGGATCGTACGATCAGGTAAAACAGACTATAGGCTGTCCTGTGGTTCGGTTTCGACATCGGGAACCTTATTTAAAACCTGTTGAAATTTATCCCAACGTCCCTGTTTGGCTTTTTCTTCGATATAGTCTTTAGTCATCCAAGCGGATACTTGAGCCGATAGAGCGATAGTTATCAGTTGTTCTACAGAAATATGCTCCCGCTTGGCTAAAGCTTCAACTTGTTGATACAAGGTATCAGGAATGGTCGCGTTTAGATTCATGATTCAATTTCTCCGACAATTTGTAAAAACTCTTTAGCAGTAACGAGTTGAATACCAAACGTTTCAGCGATTCGTAAGTCTCTTTTATTATACGTGATGATAAAATCAGCTTGGCATTCTACTGCTAGATCGATCAAAAAGTCATCATCAGGGTCAAGAGCCGCAGGTCGCCAGAGATAAAATATTGTACGACAATTCGCAATAGCGCAGATTGTGGAAACGACGGTGTTAATATCGTCTAAACTCAACCCTAATTGTGTCATTTCTTTTTTCAGAACCTCCTCATATTCAAAAATGAGAGCCGTCGAGACATTGAGTTGCCAGCGTTGATTATTCAGGATAGTGAGTAATTTGTAAGAGGCTCCTCGATTTGAGCGTAAACCAGCAAGAAGCACATTCGTGTCAAGGACAATCTGATAAAGAGGCATTTCTAATTTGGTCACGGAATGGACTTTGAAAATCTAAAGATATCAGTGATCGCGTCTAAGTGCGATCGCCTTTTCCCTTCCAGTCAATTCAATCGTGCGATCGCAGCCTGATTCCCAGCAAGCACCAATCTTTCTTGTTCCCTCCCCTTGGCAAGGGGAGGGTTAGGGAGGGGTCGCGTTAAAGTATGGCTTTGTTGATTAAGTTTTGGGCGACCCGATCAAATTGAATGGATTGGAGTTGTTAATTAATACAGGCGGGTCGCCCCTACCAGGATCGCCTGTTTCCTTCCGGTCAATTCAATCGTGCGATCGCAGCCTGATTCCCATTTCCGTCAACTTTACAGGGCGCAAGGATGGTGCCCCTACGTGTCGGTGAAAAACAGTGCGATCGCTCTGTTTGACTCAACTCCAGTCAAATCCGCAGTTGTCTTTCTAAGATTTGCTAGACTATGAATTAACCATGACTTAGGGATGGACAATGGCTCCTGCTACTGATATTCACCAAAAAGCGATTGCGCTGATTGGACAGCTACCTCAGGACAAATTGATAGCAGTTGTGCAGCTATTGGAATTTTTAGCACAGCCGCCTCAGTCGAGTAAAGCGAGTCCCCAGGAAGCCCGATTGCTTGAGGTGATAGAGAGCCATATCTGTGAAGAGGAACAAGTCCATCTAAACACATTACGCGATCGCTGTGAATGGGGTGAACTGAGCGAAGCGGAATATCAGGAACTTATTGGTTACGAAGACTTGCTAGAGGAGAAGCGAGTAAAACGATTAGAAGCCCTGATCCAACTCGCGCAGATTAGGAATATTGACCTAATCCGCTTAAACCAACAAATTCAGTTGAGATCCCAACCTTCCCATGCCGTCTGACTATGAACGAATCCCCACAGCACTGAGACAGGAAATCGCTCAACGGGCGAAGCATCGATGCGAATACTGCCGTTGCCCAGATGAATTCTCTCCTGACAGCTTTACCGTTGATCATATTAAGCCTCGACAACTAGGCGGAGCAACCACTACTGAAAATCTAGCCTGGGCGTGTTTCGGCTGTAATGGTCGTAAATACACCCGCACTGTTTATCCTGACCCAAAGACGGGACAAGAGATTGCCCTATTCAATCCTCGTCAGCAGAATTGGACAGAGCATTTTGATTGGACTGAAGATTGAACTCAACTACTCGGTCGAACCCCCTGCGGTCGTGCCACCATCGCAGCACTTGCACTCAACCGTCCGGGAGTCGTAAATCTTCGACGTCTACTTATCTTAGCCGGACTGCATCCGCCGAATCAGTGAACAGAAAGAATCCAAAAGCTTACTATTTGAATGATGAGGTGCATCTCGTCCCTACCAGGATCGCCTCTTCCCTTCCGGTCAATTCCATCATGCGATCGCAGGATTGCAGCCGGATTCCCATTTCCGTCAATTTTACAGGGCGCAGGTTAATAGCCCCTACAATGCGATGGGTTTAATCACACTCTCTTCGTGCGATCGCGAAATTTCTCCAACTCCGGTAAGATAGACAGCTACATTCGTAGACTATCCCCATTCCCCAATGACTCGATTCCCTCACGACCAATTCGCTTGCATACTTTCTCGACCAACTCTTATCCCCCATCGGAACTGTTGAGACGAGTCGAGACATTGCTGGGGAAGTGCGAGAGGTTGACGTTTACTTCACCCCCACTTCTACCCCAAGTGACTACCAAACCACCCTGGGACTGTTGGGACGCCTAGCCACAAAACCTGCCGTATTTGAACCCTATGGTTAAGACTTCTCGGAAAAGGTAGAGTCCAACAGCAAGCGATTGAGGAAATCAGCGCATTACCAGAAGACCATCCATTGCGTCAATCTGCGCTAGATTTATTGTATAACTTGCAAATGAACTTACAAACCCATCAAAACTTAGGTAAACAGGAGAGGGAGTTAATTATGGCATTAGCACCCCTATTTCGGCAACAACTCGACGCCGAGCGGCAACGAGGCATAGAACAAGGCATACAGCAAGGTATGCAACAAGGCATACAGCAAGGCATACAGCAAGGCATACAGCAAGGCATAGAACAAGGCATACAGCAAGGTATACAGCAAGGTATGCAGAAAGGTATGCAACGAGGCATAGAACAAGGCATACAGCAAGGACAACGGCTGACTATCGAAAACCTCCTCCAGACTCGTCTGGGACAATTGACTCCCACCCTCGCGGCTTTAATCACTCCGTTATCAGCATTACCCCCTCAGCAATTAACTCCATTTCTCTTACATTTATCTCAACTAGAAAACCGCGAATCAGCCATTCAACAAGCAGAGCATTTCATTGTCGAAAATTTGCTGAAAATTCGATTTGGAGAATTGGATGAGCAACTCACCGCACGGGTCCCTTCTTTATTAGCATTACCCCCCCAACAGTTAAGCCAATACCTCTTGCAATTATCTCAGCTATCCCGTGAGCAACTCCTAGGGAGATTCCCCCAAGCCAGTCCTTAAACTGTCGCCAACGACGAACCGTGCGATCGCCTGTTTCCTTTCCAAATGAGCGAACGGTAAGTTTTATGATTTAATCAAACAATCGTCTTCATGAAGGTGCAGGCTCGAAGTGGATAGTAATATTCAGAAAGAGGAATTTAGCTATGCCTATATTTATGCCATTGCCGCCACTACAGGTTGTGCCGTCCAGAGAACAACCACACCCCTCGATCGACTGGGTGTAGACCTGATTATCACAGGCATTAATAATCAAGATATAATAGACTTTCCTCTCCTCTATGTTCAGGTAAAATGTACGTCTAGACAAGTCCTTACGGCTAACTCTCTCAGGTATCCTCTCTCTGTCAAAAACTATGAAGAACTAAGAATCCGCGATCGCTATCCTCCCTTAATCTTAATTGTCGTTATTGTTCCTGACCAAGTAAATGACTGGTTAAATCAATCCGAAGCTGAACTCTGCCTCAAGCGTTGCGCTTACTGGATATCTTTAGCAGGTAAAGCACCCACCCAGAATCAAGAAACCATCATCGTTTATATACCCAGAGAAAATATATTCACTGCCAATGTACTTAAAACCATGATGCAGCGCATTACAGCAGGAGAACGGTTATGAATGTAACAGTTAAAGACATTGAATTACTCAAAGCTATACATCCTCAACAGGTAACAACTTACCTACAGGCAAAGGGTTGGCAACAAAAGCAGCAGATACCAAATCAAGCAATAATTTGGCTCAAAGACAAGGAATCCCACGGACAATTTAACCTTGTCTTACCCCTAAATCCAGACGTTCCTGATTTTCCCGTTTCCATGAACCTTCTGCTGGAAACCCTGGCCAAAGCTGAAGAACGTTCCCAACTTGATATTCTCAATGATTTAATTATTCAACTGTACAATAGAATTATTCAGGGAGTGGTCATGCAAATTAACTCGCCTAATCCCGACCAACTCAGCGGCAGAATTACACTAATCGGTGTAATTCTTGATAAACTGTGGAAAATTCAAACGGAGTTATTTGACCACGACTATATTAAAGCGATTAAAGCCTATCAAGAACGCTTACCTGTATCCTGTCTAGGGGACTTAATTAAGGAAGGTAACATCTTTATCCTTAAGAATCCTCGCAATTTTAGCCTGGATGAAGCCTGGAAAATCTAACCGTGTATACATCATAATAATTCAATCAAAAAATTATTTTTATTCAAAGTTTATACTGCAGCGAAATGTATAAATTAATAATCATTTACGGAAATAACCATGCCAGACGTACAGCTTTTTTCTCCCAAACAACTTGCTCTGTCTATCCAACTCGACTTGCAAAAAATCCAACCTTACTGTGGTACACCCATAGCGGCTGTCTACGCAGATAGTCTGTTGCGAACCTTGAGGACTATTCGCGATCGGTTTCCCTTGGAACCATTAACCGAAATCCTGATAGCTTTTTACGACGCGATCGCCTTTGAGAATCGCTGGATTGACTATCAGGCTAATCAGTATCAAGGGGTTCGCGATCTCCTCACCACTTTAGTTGATTCCCCATTGAGTAATGAAGATGTCGAACAAGCCATTTTAAAACTGGAAGATTTGGGCTTCGACACCCTGCCCTTTGGGGTAGAATTTAACTCTGGTATTGATCTAGGTAGCGATGAGGACTAATTCAATCGTGCGATCGCTCCTGTTTCCCAGCAAGTCAGGACTTACGCAGCCACACCATATATGGTGGTCAAGGTGCGTTACTCTTCGCTCTCCCCACCCTACACATAGAGGCTTTGCGTAAGTCCTACAAGTGCCAATTTTGTTCCCTCTTCTTGAAGGTGAGGGTTAGAGAGGGGTCAGATCAAGGTATTGCTTTGTTGATTTAGTATTGGGCGACCCGATCCCATTACAGCACTTTCTCACACGGTGTAGTACAGTAACTCTAGGACAGCTCTGTTCTGCTCTTGTTTAGGTGTATCAAATTCTGATGGCGTTTAATGACTCGATTTCCCCACGACCAGTTCGCCAAAGATTATCTCGATCAACTCTTATCCCCCATCAGAAACGTTGAGACAAGTCGAGATATTGCCGGGGAAGTGCGAGAGGTTGACGTTTACTTCACACCCACCTCTTCCCCAAATGACTACCTCCTCTCTCTAGGACTTTTAGGACGCTTCGCTACAACTTCCGCCGTCTTTGAACCCTTTCGCAACGCTGTAAGCCCTTAGCAAATTCGTGATTGTCTTGCCAAACTATTTGACCTACATCGGGAATTGGCACGACGCGCCAGACGAGAGTCCACTTCCATTAACGACAGCAAACTTCCCCAACTATGGATACTTACCCCCACCGCTTCAACCCGATTACTAGCAGGATTCGGAGCCGTAAGCAATGAACAGAACTGGTTAAGTGGACTTTATTTTCTGCCAGAGTATCTCAAAACCGCCCTAGTTGTGATTCATCAACTTCCTCGCACCCCAGAAACTCTGTGGCTGAGACTTCTGGGAAAAGGCACAGTTCAACAGCAAGCCATCGAGGAAATCACCGCATTACCTGAAGACAGCCAAATGCGGCAGTCTGCGCTAGAGTTATTGTATGACTTGCAAGCCAACTTACAAGCCAACCAAAACCAAAAATTAGACACAGAGGAGAGGGCGTTAATTATGGCATTAGCACCCCTATATCGGCAACAACTGGATGCAGCTCGACAACAAGGCATACAACAAGGACAACGGCTGATTATTGAAAACTTGCTCCAGACTCGCTTGGGATTGTTGACTTCCACCCTGACGGCTTTAATCACTCCTTTATCAACATTACCCCCTCAGCAATTAACCCCATTTCTCTTACAATTATCTCAACTGGAAAACAGTGAATCAGGAATCCAACAAGCACAGCATTTCATTGTTGAAAATTTACTCAAAATTCGCTTTGGAGAATTAGACCCTCAACTCACCGCACTTGTAACTCCTTTATTAGCATTACCCCCCCAAAAGTTAAGCCAATACCTATCGCAATTATCTCAGTTATCCCGTGAGCAACTCATAGCTCAATTTCCCCAAGCCAGTCCTTAAAGACGCGATCGCGCATAATCCATGTTTTAGTTAGCCGTTTCTGGAGAGCAGCGTAAGCCGCTCCTGAACGACCTGCTTATAAAATGCTTCTAAAAACATTCCTAATGTCAGGCTACCCAGTTTTCCAAAATCAAGCCGGGAATGCGGAAAAATTCTCTCACGTTATTGGTAACTAAAGTGATATTATACTCAAAGTCCTTAAATCGGCATCAATGACGAACCGAACCGTGCGATCGCTTTCTTTTCTCCAACTCCGGTAAGATAGACAGCTACACTCGTAGACTATCCCCATTCCCCAATGACTCGATTTCCCCACGACCAATTTGCCAAAGACTACCTTGAGCAACTCTTATCCCCCATCGGAAACGTTCAAACCAGTCGCAACATTGCTGGAGAAGTGCGCGAGGTTGACGTCTTATTTATCCCCACCTCTATCTCAAATGACTACCTCCTCTCACTGGGACTTTTAGGACGCTTCGCCACAACTTCTGCCGTCTTTGAACCCTTTCGCAATGCTGTCACCTCCGAGCAAATTTGTGATTGTCTTGCCAAACTGTTTGACCTACATCGGGAATTGAGACGACGCGCCAGACGGGAGTCTACTCCCCTGAACTCAAGTGAACTCCCCCGACTATGGATACTTACCCCCACCGCCTCAAGCCCCTTACTCGATAGCTTTGGTGCCTTGGGCGACGAACAAAACTGGTTCAATGGACTCTATTTTCTCCACGAGGCGTTCCGAACAGCCATCGTCGTCATCCACCAACTCCCTCGTACCCCCCAAACCCTCTGGTTGAGACTTCTCGGAAAAGGCACAATCCAACAACAAGCCATCGAGGAAATCACCGCATTACCCGAAAACAGCCAACGGCGGCAGTCTACGCTAGAGTTATTGTATGACTTGCAAGCCAACTTACAAGCCAACCAAGACCAAAAATTAGACACAGAGGAGAGGGAGTTAATTATGGCATTAGCACCCCTATATCGACAACAACTCGACGCCGCGCTGCAACGAGGCATGGAACAAGGATTGCAACGAGGCATGGAACAAGGATTGCAACAAGGCATACAACAAGGTATACAACAAGGACAACGACTGATTATCGAAAACCTCCTCCAGACTCGTCTGGGACAGTTGACCCCCACCCTGACTGCTTTAATTACTCCCTTATCGGCATTACCCCCTCAGCAATTAACCCCATTTCTCTTACAATTATCTCAACTGGAAAACAGTGAATCAGCCATTCAACAAGCACAGTATTTTATTGTCGAAAATTTGCTGAAAATTCGATTTGGAGAATTGGATGAGCAACTCACCGCACGGATCACTTCTTTATTAGCATTACCCCCCCAACAGTTAAGTCAATACCTGTTGCAATTATCTCAGTTATCCCGTGAGCAACTCCTAGCTCGATTTCCCTAAGCCAGTCCTTAAATTTGTATCGTTCCCTCCCCTTGAAGGGGAGGGTTAGGGAGGGGTCAGATCAAGGTATTGGTATTTTTGATTGAGTAAAGGGCGACCCGACCCAATTGAATGGATTGGAGTTGTTCATTGATGCAGGCGGGTCGCCCCTACAAAAATCGCCTCTTCCCTTCCGGTCAATTCCATCATGCGATCGCTCTGTTTGACTCAACTCCGGTAAGATAGATTTCTACAGTTGACCCGGATGCAAGACGAGGCGCTCCTACATTCAGTAAAATAAACCTCATCACCATCGACGCTCACAACCTAAAATGACTCAATCTCCCTACAACCAATTTGCCACCGATTACCTCAACCAAGTCTTATCCCCAATCGTTTTAACGAATAATCAATACATTTACCCAAAATGCTGACCCAATCTCCTCAACCCTTACGTCAATCTCTCATTCCTTCCCTAATTGCCCTCCTCTGTATCGTCGCCGTGGGGGGGTTGCAAATTCCCCAACTCAATCAACTCCAAGGCAAAGGCGAAACTCCTTCTCCCATAGAACTGCAACGCCAAATTGAAGCCGAAAAGGTACGCCTAAATCTCCTCCAGAAAGTACCAACATTCGGATTTGATAACCTAGTAGCCGATTGGGTTTTTCTCAATTTCCTGCAATATTTTGGTGATGATGAAGCTCGTGATGTCACTGGTTATCAACTTAGCCCAGAATACTTTGAAGTGATTCTAGCCCGTGACCCCCGCTTCTTAGACGCCTACTTTTTCCTTTCCGGTAGCACGTCTCTCTATGCAGGTATGCCAGATCGGTCGGTAGAACTAATGGAACAAGGACTCCAGCAGCTTTCCCCCAAAGTCCCTCGCGAATCCTATTACATTTGGCGCTATAAGGCAATTGATGAACTGTTATTCCTCGGTGACGCCCAAGCCGCCCGCCAATCCTTTGAGAAAGCCGCAGAATGGGCAAGCACTTATGAAGATGAAGAAAGTCAATATATTGCCTCAATTTCCCGCCAAACCGCCCAGTTTCTTGCCCGCAATCCCTCAAGCAAATCAGCCCAAGTCAGTGCTTGGTCAATGGTGCTACAAAACGCCATGGACGATCGCACTCGTCAACGTGCCATTAATCAGATTGAAGCACTCGGCGGTAAAGTTGTTATCACTCCAGAAGGTGCTGTGAAAATTCAACTCCCACAACAGGATTAAAGTCTGGAGGGAGATACTGGAGTTTAGACGCGGAGTCTAGGTCATAAGACCAATGACCAATGACCAATAACAAATGATCAATAACACTTCAAAATAAACTGCTGGTGATCAGATGTGCGATTATGCCCAATTTATAGCCAACCAAGGAAAAGACAATCAACACACTAAAGGCTTGCCAGTCACCAAAGTTAGCAACTTGTAAATCTAGCCGTACTAATGCCCCAGCTGATAACAACACCAAAATCCTGATAAAAACGTTTATCCAGCAGAGAATTAACACTGCCAAAAAAGCACCCACAATCACGGAAATAAAGGCACGGGTATCTGACTTTAGCCAACTGCTATAAACACTCTGAATCAGCGTCAATGGGGCAGTTAAGGCTAAATCAATTAACAGGATATAGATTGCCCCCATTAACCACAAAACCCACGGTCTATCCACATCTGCGATTAATTCTGAAGCCGCAATCAACCAGCCAAAGACACCATGGGTGGCGAACAAAATCGATAAGGAAGTCCAAGGGAGTTTTTTGACAAATAACATAGCCTAGTAAGTAGGTGGGGACAATTAAACTGAAGTTCCCCCAGCCCAAAAATTGAAACGGCTTCACTGTGAGGCTTTAGTCCTGAAAATTGGCAGTTTTGGATAGTTAGAACGTCAACGACTTTCCATTTCAATGAGAGCGCGAATGTCGTCAAGGGCGCTTTCGGAAACGATGCCTTCGGACACTAGCTTTTCAAATACCTCCTCTTCGCTAATGTGAACAACATGGTTAGCAACTTGGGTTTGAAGTGCGATCGCCAGTTCATGGCGATTCGTCCCCATCACTGAGAGTTGATGAAACGCCCGTTCACTCTTACTCTGATAAAACTGGATAAAATCCCCAGCAATCAGGGGGTCTACCGCCTGTTCTTCTTCTAAATCATAGATGCGCTGGGCGACCTTGCGGCACACATAAGCTGTGGCAGCATAGTATTCGTAGCGCACCTTCAATCGCCATAGACGACGCTGATTACACCAACGGCGACCGACGGCAAAGTGTTGGAGATACTTCATCGCCAAAGTCTCTAGAGGTGTCTTTAAAACCCACATGGAAGGTATTTTCGGCGGAATTTTGTTCTCCAGTACATCATCCCGCTTGGCTTCAATTATTAGGTTCAGTTTACGCAGCACTGATTCGGATAGCAACCCTTGATCGTAGAGATCCTGATAGGTTTGCTGCTCAATTGCCAAGCCCTGTAGCCAGAATACCTGGACTAATTCTGGATTAGCTTTCAGGTCCTCCCAGATTGCCTTCACCTCCGTCTCTGCTCTCAACAGTGCCTGTTCATAGTCCTGTCGCAGATCTTGGATCACTTCCTCCTCAAACAGATCCACTTCATTCAACTTGTGCAAAAACCGCAGCACCTCTCGCTTGGCTAGCACCGTCGCCTGGACTTTACCGAGGGAATCGAAAATGGGTGGTTCATCCAGCTTGAGCCGATGAATCACTGTACCCATCGTGGAGCCGCTGACCAGAATCGTAAACAAAGCTACCCCCAAGGTCATGGCAATAATCAGTTCCCGGTTAGGAAATGTACCCGGCAAACTCAGCGCCAACGCTAAAGCCACGGCGCCTCGCAACCCCCCCCAGAAGGTAACGACCTGAAAACGCCAACCGATGGGTTCGGTTTTGCGCTGCAACCAGTTTGATATAGGTGTTAGTCCAAACACGACTACCGCCCGAGCCACAATGGCGGCGACAATTGCCCAAGCCACCGACTGCCACAGACCGACACTGCCAATCTCGATTCTAAAGGTAAACCCAGCCGTATTAATCCCCACCAATAGAAAAATTAGACTGTTGGTGATGAAGGCGGCGTACTCCCAAAATTCATGCAGGTAGCGGCGAACCTCTGGGGTAAGGCTGTGATTCATATAGCGTCCCACGACCAACCCTGCCATCATCACCGAAATCACGCCGGAGACGTGGAAAAAGTGATCGGCGACAATAAAGGCGGCATAAGCCACAACTACGGTGACGGTGGTCTGAATTAAGGGATTACGCCGAGCTTGAGCGATGGCATAATCCATGATAGAAGCTGTAACCGCTCCCACTAGCAGCCCACCCCCCAACACGACAAAGACATTCACCGACCCCTGCTCAACCGTATCTACGCCAAACTCTTGGGCGGCGATTGCTGCTATCACCAGATCGAACATCACGATGGCTGTGGCATCATTGAGCATACTTTCGCCCTCCACTAACATCGTCAGCCGCTTGGGTACGCCGAACTCCTTGAATAGAGAGATCACCGCAACGGGGTCTGTCGCGGAAATCAGTGTTCCAAATAGCAGCGCTCCTCCCAAGGAGAGGGGGGTCAGCCAGGATAGAGTGCCTCCGACTATCACCACCGATACCAGTAACCCAGGTCCGGCTAAAATCAGAGCTGGGGTCAGCGTCTTCAGGAGTACTCGGTTGTCTAGATTGATGGCTGACTCAAAGATCAGTGGCGGTACAAATGCGTAGAGAATAAGTTCGGGCGAGAGTGTCAGCGCATTCAAGGTTTCCAGGGGAAGCCCCGTTTGTGTCAGTAGACCGAAAATAAACCCGATAATAACCAATCCCACCGTATAAGGAAAATGGAGACGCTTGAAGGTTACTGCCCCCAGACAGGCTACCAGGAGTAAGACCAAAATCTCAATCTCGGCGGTCAGCAGCGGATGGTGTACACTGTTCATTGAAGCAGGGATATTACATTTGATTAATGACTTTAACATACGGCAATATAACCGTTCCGAAAAACCTATACAGAACTCTGGCTCAAAAGTTACAGGTATCTCACTTGTTACTGACCGAAACGAGGTGATCTGGGGAATGGAGTTAGAGCATCGGGGTCAGTTGATTAAATCGGCTCTTGATTCCCGTCGAGCTGTCAGAAGGGGTCGCAGGAACCGAAATACTCGATACAGGAAAGCACGTTTTTAAAACCGAAATCGCCCACAAGGATGGTTAGCTCCAAGCTTGTTGCATCGAGTTCTAACAACAATCAACAGCTAGAAGTTGAACATCTGGCGATCGCACTCTTGGAACAAGAGGGGTTAGCCGCCCGGATTCTCTATCACGGGTGACGGTGGATGTGCCGATGTTTAAGCAGCAATTGGAAGCCTTCGTCAACCGCCAAGCTTATGCACAGGTAAATTATCGGCAGTCCGCTTCCTTTTAGCTTTAGACCCCATCTTCCCCGTTTCCCCTTAACCATACCCATCCCTAGCTAGACTCACAAGCAAACATCACAAATGGCTACGATCAAGTTCACAACCAATCACTGATCGAGATCGCAATCCTCAGGCGGATTAATTTTGCATACTAGCTAATGACTGAACTCTAGCCGAGTCATCAATAGGGAACACACAAATAGCCGACAGGTTCTCCCCATAGAGACTGTCGGTTTTTTATACTTGATCATCAAGGATTTGTCAATAAATCATTGAGGATTGGTGAGATGAGGCGGTGATTGGGAAAATTGGGAATCTATACTTATGAGCAAAATGCTTCCCCATCCCGAATCCCGAATCACCAATCCAAAGGTGACCTGATGACCAAGTAATGTTGTCTCGAGTCAGGACATCGATTGAATGATGTAATCAAAATAAGGAGCCGCTTCCATGGCATCTTCCTGACTCAGCAACTCCAAGGAGGCATTTTTGAGGCAACGAATCGATTCAACCATTCCGGCGACGGGGACGCCAAGAGAGTTATACATCTCCTTGACCCCAATCAAACCAATTTTTTCAATCGGTTCCTTACCTCCAGCCAGAACACCATAGGTAATCAATCGCAAATACCAGCCATAGTCCCGTAGGCATAGCGATCGCTGGCGTTCCCCATAAGCATTACCTCCTGGTGAGATAAAGTCAGGACGCTTTTGCCATAGCTGCTTACTGGCTTCCTGGACAATCTTCTTTTCATTTTCTGCTAGGGTGGAAGCGATACGCATCCGTTGCTCACCCGTCTGCAAAAAGGCTTTAATACCCATCAGTTCACCGGAGCTGGGATACCGCAGCTCGTCGTCGGCTTGGAGGATAACTTGGCTAACTACGCTCATCTTATTGGGTTAACTTAGATAACATTTGTAGTTTAGCGACTCAAGCTACAACAAATAAAGTCAGTCGAGCGAAAAGTTTTCGGTTGAGACGCGGCGATCCAGGTGTATGGGTGCTCCAGATGCTCCAGGTGCAGTAACCAAAGTTAGCGGTCGCAAGAAGTAAAAAGTTAAGTTTAGGGGCGGGTTTAGGGACTAATGCTAATTAAGACCAATAACTGAGCAATAAAACCCGCCCTTCTTAGCCATCCCTTATATTCCTCTTTTGTATACGCCTCTTTTGTAACAATCTGGCAATCCCTTTGATTACACATCTACATTGTATTTTTATGGATCACTCTGTCTCCTCGCCCCCTCGTCCCCCCGTTTCCCCTGATCAGTGGCAACAAGGTCAACTGCTGGAACTGACGATCGCAGACCTGAATGATCGTGGTGATGGTGTCGGACGGTTGGGGAATCGCGTTGTGTTTGTCCCTAATGCAGTGACTGGGGATCAGGTTCGAGTCAGGCTGGTGCGCGTCAAACCCAATTACGCGATCGCGAAACTGGATCAACTTCTCGAACCCTCTCCCCATCGCATTCGCCCTCACTGCATCGTGGCAGATAAATGTGGCGGTTGTCAGTGGCAGCATGTTGATCCCCAGTATCAGCGATCAGTCAAAGAAAATCTGATAGAGCAAGCCTTAACTCGTATCGGCGGCTTCAATTCCATCGAAATCGCCCCAATTTTAAGCGCTGACTCTCCCCTAGCTTACCGGAACAAAGCCACCTATCCAATGCGGCGATCGTCTTCGGGTCAAGTTCAAGCTGGGTATTACCAGAAAGGGACGCATCAGCTAATTAACCTGAATCAATGCCCCGTTCAAGATGATCGCTTAAATCCCCTGTTAGCCCAAATCAAGCAGGATATTCAGCAACAAGGGTGGTCAATCTACAACGAACGCCGTCATCAAGGGCGATTGCGTCACCTGTCACTGCGAATTGGACGCCGAACCGGGGAAATGCTTTTAACCTTAGTCACAACTGATGCCAATTTAACCAATCTGGAAACGCAAGCTCAAACCTGGCTTGATCGCTATCCTAACCTGGTGGGTGTTTGTGTGAATGTGAATCCCCACCGTACCAATGTCATTTTCGGGGTTCAAACCCATTGTGTCCTAGGTCAACCGTATCTGGGGGAGATATTCGCGGATTTAGAGTTCCAATTAAGACCCGATACCTTTTTCCAAGTCAACACCGAAGCCGCAGAAGCCTTGTTCAATGTAATTCGGCAAAAGCTGGCACTCCAAGGAACAGAATATCTCGTCGATGCCTATTGTGGCATTGGTACATTCACCCTACCCTTAGCTAAACAGGTACATCAGGCATTGGGGATCGAAGTGCAAGGGACAGCCGTGGAGCAAGCCCAAATCAATGCCCAGATTAATGGGATTACCAATGTCAAGTTTGAAACAGGAACTGTGGAAACCCTGCTGCCGCAACTGGGGATCACGCCAGATATCGTATTACTTGACCCGCCACGCCAGGGCTGCAATCCCCAAGTGATTGATACCCTGTTATCAGTTATGCCTCAACGCCTTGTCTACATTAGCTGTAAGCCAGCCACCCTAGCACGGGATCTTAAACGCCTCTGTCATCTGGGCGGCTACCAATTAACCCACGTTCAACCAGCAGACTTCTTTAGCCAAACACCCCATGTTGAGTGTGCGGCTTTCTTGGAAAAACAGGAGGGATGAGGGAGTTATCAGTTATCAGTGAGCAGTTATCAGGAGCAGGGGGAGCAGGGGGAGCTGGGGGAGCTGGGGGAGCTGGGGGAGATGGGGAAGATGGGGAAGATGGGGAAGATGGGGAAGTTAACTCAAAATTATACCTTACCTGTTCACTGTTCCCTGTTCCCTAATGAATGACGAATCCCCAATTTCAAACAAAGCTCTGGTGTTTAAAGGAGAGTTTCGATACAATAGTAGAATAGTAGATAAAGTCCATTCTCTAACTTAATTTCAAGGAAAAAGTACCCCTTAGAGGCAAATTTGACTTATCATACCACAATCTACCAATCAATGGGCAGTAGTTGAAAGTATTCACCACAACCATTAAGAAGCTCACCAAGCTGCTGACGTTCAGAGAAACTCAAAATTGAGCATGAGGATTCTACACAATTGGATCTAGATCAGCGCATTCAAAGATTAGGGTGCTAGTATACAAAATCTGGACAAACCTTTATGATAACTCATACCTGAGTCTGGAGAGTCTGGTTTGAGAAAAATGAGATCAAAAAACACGGCAATAGCCTGTGTCATGCATCCAGTCCACCAACGAAAAGTTAGGGGTTTTTTAAGTGATTGCTGTATCATCTTTGCGCCCAGTTGAACGCAACTGGGGAACAATTAGCTTTGCTTCTACCCTTTACCTATGCCCAATTCTCGACCTACTTGTCGAACAGATTCCGCGCAAGTGGCGACCGGAGATCCGACTTGGACTCCAAGAAGCATTGGTCAATGCGGCAAAGCACGGCAATAATTTAGACCCGAGTAAGACCGTAATGGTTCACTTTTGTGTCATCAATGACGAATATTGGTGGATAATCTCAGATCAAGGTCCCGGCTTTTCTCCGCCTTGTCGTCAAGGGAATTCTGACGACGGTTTGCCCCATGATGAATCCGAAAATGGTAGAGGGTTATGCCTCCTCTACCAAATTTTCGATCAAGTTCACTGGAATCCCCAAGGGACTGAACTGCGAGTGTGTAAACACATGAAGAGTCGATCAAGGTTACCCTTGATTCCCTAGCGATCGCGATTTCCATGGGTTGGGCAAGGGGGGGCTGAGATCGAGTGATCCAGCCATCCTGACGCCTGACGTAACCGAGCTAGAGCTTCCTCTGGCTGTTCTTTGAGCAAAAAGACTAAAGCCGCCGCTGTTTGTTCCTTGGCTCTAGCTGGGCGATTTGACTTTAATCGATGCCAATCTTGGGGTGTAATCCCTAAGCGTTCTGCCAGGGCTTGGGCAAGTTCCAGGGTACTGGCGTCCTTGAGATTATCGGTTTTTGTCAATTCCATCGGTCTAGGTATAAGTTTATTAAGTGAATCCCACGGCTGAAACCCCTGGGGTCTTGTATTTGATTTTATCTATTTTTTCACCTATCGATTGTTAACTGTTCCCTTATGAGCGCTGATTCTGATCCCAATCAGCAAAATCTAGATGCTGACGAATTTGAGCAAGCGTTATCTGAGGTCGAGCGATCGCTAGAAGCTCTCAAAGAGCGCTATGCACAAGTCCAACGGGATCAGCAGCGACAAGCCCAGCTTCAGCACCGTCGCGAGCAAATTAGACAATCGCCACGTCAAATCCGTAATCAACCCGCTTTGAAAGCTGAACTCCGGCAAATTAAGGAGCAGCTTGAAACTATTGAACTCAATCTAGAGAGTCGCCTTTTTTCCTGGAGTGCGTTTAAAGAACCTTTTTGGCAAGCCGTTCGCTTTGGCGGACTGGGGATTGTGATCGGCTGGTTGCTCAAATCTTGTGCCGGTTAAGCTGTCATGCATTTAAATTGGGTATTAGTAGCGAGCAAGATGCTCTCACTACAAGGATTTCACCATTATTGACATTAAGGTTTAAATGCCGAACAGCTTAAGCACCTCCCCCAACCTTGTCGGGGCGATCCACTGACATCAATTAACAACCTGTAGGGGCGACCCGCCTGCATCAATTAACAATCCCAGTCAGCTCAATGGTATCGGGTCGCCCTCCACTCAATGTCCTCGCCTCACCCTCTTCTCCTTGCCAATTGGCGACAAAACCCTTCACAATAGTTAACGAACCGCCCAATCTGCCCATCCTTTTTCTACCCGGATTTCTCGTCGCCGAGCCTGAAGGATTGATCCACAGCAAGGCAGTGGAGATATTGATCGCCGGCTCATGACCAATCCCCCATTCATTCGGAAAAATAATTGATCCTATATTGTTTTGCATTGATCCCCAACTTTAATTTGAATAACACTGACTTTAGAGTTTGTAGTAAGCGCTTAAGCGCTTCTGTCACGCTTCGTGCCTAATACAGACCCAGCTTAAGTCAGTGCCATTCATCTTAATTCCTATTCAACTGAGGGTCAACAACCCAGCGCTGACCGATACGAGCGGTACAGCGTGGGCTTGAGAAATAATTCTTAAGCCCTGTTGATTAGCCTTAGCAGCTCGTTAATAGTAAGAGCTGCTCCGTTTATCGAGAATATATAGGCATCGTGGGGTGCAGGATTGACGCTTCGGCTCCGCTCAGCGTCAACTATCCGTTTCCTAGCTCCACGCTCTGCGGTTTTTCATTAAACATTCCTGTTGGGTAGGGAAAGTATGGAAACATCAAAACCTTGATAAACATTGGCGAAGGAAACCACACCCTGAGCGAAGTCGAAGGGTGAAAACCTTAACTTTAGGTGAAAATGAAAGTTTACGTTATTAACAGACACGGGCGTCCCTTGATGCCCACAACTCCCAGAAAAGCAAGACTCTTACTCAACAGAGGTAAAGCCAAAATTACTGGACGTGAACCATTCACTATCCAGTTAGTCTACGGTTCGAGTGGTTATACCCAGCCTGTAGAGTTGGGTATTGATGCAGGGTACGAGAACATTGGATTCAGTGCCGTCAATAAGAAAGAGGAGGTAATAGGTGGCGAACTTAAAATGCTGAAGGGAATGTCTGAAAGGATTACCGAAAAGCGGAAGTATCGTCGCACTCGTCGAAATCGACTCAGATACCGAAAACCTCGCTTTTCCAACCGAAGAGTTGATAAAGGATGTTTAGCACCTAGTATCCAGCACAAACTAGATACTCATCACCGCCTCATTGACAAAATCCGCCGTATCCTTCCAATCATTGCTGTAACTATCGAAGTAGCAGCTTATGATATCCAGAAAATCAACAATCCCACGATTGAGGGAGAACAATATCAGTACGGGGAAAAATACGGTTTCGACAACCTGCGGGAATATATCCTGCACCGGGATAGACACAAGTGCCAGAATCCAAACTGTAAGAACAAAGCAGATGACCCTATCCTGCAAGTTCATCATTTGGGCTTCTGGAAGAATCCCCCTGACCGCACAGACAGACCAGCTAACCTGGTGACTCTGTGTACTAAGTGTCATACCTCGAAGAATCACCAAAAGAAAGGTTTCCTATTCGGATGGGAGCCAAAGCTCAAGTCATTTAAGGGTGAAACCTTTATGACAATGGTCAGGTGGCGCTTAACAGAAGAAGGTCAGCACAAATCGACTTTTGGCTATATCACCAAAGGTAAGCGCCGGGAACTAGAAATAGAGAAATCCCACCACAACGATGCTTTCGTCATTGCTGGTGGGAGAACTCAATCTCGCGTCACCAAACCTCTGATGCTCGAACAAATCCGTCGTAACAAGCGGTCGATGGAGCAATTTTACGATGCCAAATATCGCGACCTCAGAGACGGGAAAACCCGATCTGGCTCAGAACTTTCTTCTGGTCGTAGAACAAGGAACATTAATCTTAATGGCGAGAATGTGAGGCAGCATCGCGCTCACAAGGCAAGCGCTGGACGCCGCTCTATCAAGAAGAAGCGATATCCCTATAAACAACACGACTTAGTTCTGTTTGAAGGAACTATCTATGAAGTGATTGGGATGCAGAATCTAGGCGCTGGCGTAAAACTCAAAAACTATCCTGGAGTGAAAAACAAAGTGGTTAAACCTTCTGTTGTAAAATCTATTCGCAAGAGAGGAGGGCTATGTGAAGTTGTTTAGTAATTTAGATAATTCGAGGACATTGAGTCCTCAAATTATCCCACCTATCCATCCCAGCGCCGCCTTCCAGGACGGCGTGGGGCTTCCGGTGTTTTTTGCTAAAAAAAGCTGAATGAATCGTTCAGGTATGGGCAAGCTTGGTTGGACTGAATTCTGATAAACTGTCAAAACTATGCAAAAGAAACCGATCGCACAACTTTTACGCACGGGTCAGCCGGATGAAACCGTAACCATCCAGGGCTGGGTACGCACAAAACGAGAACTCAAAGAGTTTGCCTTTATGGAGGTGAATGATGGCTCCTGCTTGGCAAACTTGCAAGTCATCCTGAATCCCGACGTACCCGATTATCAAACGACTCTCCAACGGGTTAATACGGGGGCGTCTGTAGAAGTTGCTGGCGTATTGGTGCCGTCTCCGGGAAAAGGACAACGGATTGAGTTGAGGGCAAATTCGGTGCAGGTGTATGGGGAAGCTGATCCCGCCACCTATCCACTACAGAAAAAACGCCATTCCTTTGAGTTTTTGCGAACCATTGGACATCTGCGATCGCGTACCAATACAATCGGTGCTGTGTTACGGGTGCGTAATGCTTGTGCTAATGCTATCCACCAATTCTTTCAGGAACGGGGGTTTTTGTGGATTCACAGCCCGATTATCACCGCAAGCGATTGTGAAGGGGCGGGAGAACTGTTTACGGTAACCAATCTCAACCTCAACGAGATTCCCAAAACCGAAGATCAATTGGTCGATTTTAGCCAAGACTTCTTTGGACGCCAAGCCTACCTGACGGTTAGTGGGCAACTGCAAGCCGAGGTAATGGCGATGACATTTGGCAATGTGTATACCTTTGGTCCGACATTCCGGGCGGAAAATTCAAATACCTCCCGCCATTTAGCCGAGTTTTGGATGGTGGAACCGGAAATGGCGTTCTGTGATTTACAGGGCGATATGGACTTGGCGGAGGAGTTTCTTAAGTATGTATTCTCCTCGGTACTAGAGAACTGTCCCGAAGACATGGAATTTTTCAATAAGCGGATAGATAATAGCGTTCTGGCAACGGCGGACAATATTATCAACAATCAGTTTGAGCGGATTACCTATACTGATGCGATCGCGCAATTAGAAAAAGCTGACCGTAAATTTGAGTATCCGGTTGAGTGGGGGACAGATTTACAGTCGGAACACGAGCGCTATTTGGCAGAGGAATTATTTCAGAAACCGGTTATTGTTAGCGACTACCCTGTAGGGATCAAGGCATTCTATATGCGTTTGAACGAGGACGGCAAAACCGTCGCCGCCATGGATGTGCTAGCACCGAAGATTGGCGAGATTATCGGTGGTTCCCAACGGGAGGAACGCCTCGATGTTCTCCAGCAGCGCATCCAGAATCAGGGAATGAATCCAGAGGAGTTTTGGTGGTATCTAGACTTGCGGCGCTATGGTACTGTTGCCCATGCAGGGTTTGGTTTAGGATTTGAGCGATTGGTGCAGTTTATGACGGGGATGGGAAATATACGAGATGTGATTCCCTTCCCCCGCACACCCTTGAGTGCCGAATTTTAAGTTGAGTGACATCTCCTAGGTCTTGCGCCGATAACATACACTTCCTAACGACCATCGATGAGGGTCAAGCCGCGATCGCGACTTGACCTGATATTTGATAACTTACAAGCGATAGTTTAAAGCCCTAGCGGGATTATAATCCTTGCCAGTTGGGTGTTTTACTGAAAAACGATTCAGTGATTAATTCGTGATCGCACTCCTATTGAAAGGGTTGGACTCCAAAAAGCTTGTCGTCAATAGACTTATGGCTATATCCGGTTTGTACAACTGGCGGGACACTTTATGGCTCCACCTAAGTCTGATTGTCGCTCTTTCTCCTACGAGGGAATGAGGGTTGCAGCCAAAGAAAACGGACAACTTATGCTTTCAGTTTAGACACCTTATGGTTCAAGTAACAGTAGCTTCGCTAGATTTACGCCTAGGTGGTGAACTCGGGATGACTGATCAAACCCCAGTGATCAGCCAGCGTTGGGTGTCGTTGTTCTGGGCGGTTCGGGTGACCAACCGGAAGTCCTCACCGGCGTGTTCGTGAGCGTCCACGAACCGTCCGTTGCTTAGCTGCTGGATGGTGTACTTCCCGTTGCCCTGGTGCAGGACTACCCAGCGTTGAGTATCGTTGAGCTGGGCGGTGCGGGTGACCAGCCGGAAGTCCTCACCGGCGTGTTCGTGAGCGTCCGCGAACCGTCCGTTGCTTAACTGCTGGATGGTGTAGACCCGCCCGATTTGGGTTAGGCTCCAGCGCTGAGTGTCGTTGTTCTGGGCGGTTCGGGTGACCAGCCGGAAGTCCTCACCGGCGTGTTCGTGGGCGTCCACAAACCGTTCGTTGCTTAGCTGCTGGATGGTGTACTTCCTGTTGCCCTGGTGCAGGACTACCCAGCGTTGAGTATCGTTGAGCTGGGCGGTGCGGGTGACCAGCCGGAAGTCCTCACCGGCGTGTTCGTGAGCGTCCACGAACCGTCCGTTGCTTAACTGCTGGATGGTGTAGGTGTCGAGACGGTCTGGGTCAGGCAGGAATACCCAGCGTTGGGTGTCGTTGTTCTGGGCAGTCCGGGTGACTAACCGAAAGTCCTCGCCGGCGTGTTCGTGGGCGTCCACAAACCGACCGTTGCTAGTTTGCTGCATGGTAAACACGCCACCGACTGGAACGAATATCCAGCGTTGGGTGTCGTTGTTCTGGGCAGTCCGGGTGACTAACCGGAAGTCCTCGCCGGCGTGTTCGTGGGCGTCCACAAACCGACCGCTGCTCACCTGCCGGATGGTGTATCGGCCCTGTAGCGGTGCTGGCAGGGTGGCTAGATCTGATGAGATGCTCTCATGTTCTGGCATTAGTTTCTCCTCGTGTGCTTGAGATTCACTTTCCTCAGCATAGACCCCCCCCTGATTGTTTACACCTATCAGTTCTACCGAAACCTCCTGTTTACAAGGGATTGGAGCATTTATCTCAATTTGTTCATTTGAGGTTGTCAGTAAAGTATTAATTTTGCTCTCAGCTAAAGTGTTAGTTGTCTGTGATTCAGTTATTTCAATGGTTATAGACTTTCTAACTGACACATTTTCAACTATAGGGGGGGGACTTCCCTCTATCTTGATCGACTCAACTTCAGGTTTATTATCACAAGTGTCTTTTGGTACATATTTATAAGGATTAGATATGCCATAGACCTTAGTTCGTTTTCCTGTAGCTGATGGACGCTTAGTAATCAGTTCCCGTTTAAACAATCGTCCTAATGCCTGATAAACACTATCCTTTTTCTGGGGAGGGATACCTAATGATTCAGATATCTCTACCTGTTCAAATTACCACTTGGTTGCAAACTCATCCGTATTAAGCGAAGACGGATTTAATTAATATGTCTGATTCCGGGATTTCCCAACGCTAGGGCAAAACGACGATAAAATTAATTAAACAAGGGTATTTAGAAGTCCGAGAAGTCGCAACGGGTGAAGTTGTCACCGTCATTGAGATACTCTCTCCGATTAATAAACGTTCGGTAGAAGGTCGCGATCAATATGAGACTAAACGAAATAAAATCTTCGGTAGTTCAACTCATTTAGTGGAAATTGATTTACTGAGTAAGGGGCAACCTATGCCAGTTTATCACAGCAATGGTCAAACTCATTATCGAATCTTAATCAGTCGAGGGGACTGTCGCCCTCAAGCTGATTTGTATGCTTTTAATCTACCAGATACTATTCCCTCATTTCCCTTACCCTTGAAGTCTGGGGATCAGGAACCTTTAGTCGATTTACAGGTATTGTTGAGTAATGTGTACGAGCAGGCAAGTTATGATTTGGCAATCGATTATACTCAAGAACCCGTACCGCCATTGTTGGCAGATGATCGGGTTTGGGGTAATACATTGTTAACCGAGCAACAACTGCGATCGCACTAGCAGGGAAAGCTGTCGCAATTCTGACTTATTTTTATGACTAACTGTGGTTGCTGGACTAATCAGGGCAATGCATGAATTGCCCCTACATGTAATCCTTCTATCGATTCAGCTTTTGCATAAACTTACGGATTCCCCAAGCACCCATAGCGAATAAACCTAATGCTGTAGATGCTTCTGGAATATCAACGGGTTCTGAATCAGTGGGAATCCGAGTAATGGCAACTGAATCAAGATAGGATCGATTTTGGCGGAACCGAAAACTGAGGGATTCAAAATAGTCTTGACCTTCCAGGTTATCTTGAATACTGACGCTCATGGGTAGGGTTGAACCATCTTTAGCTGAAAAGGCTTGCCAATTATCATTCAGCCAATAATAGGGCGTGACTTCAACCGTATCCACTCCCGTTTTACTGAGAGTGAGCCGGAAACTCTCGTAAGTTTCAGTATCAGGAAATTGATCCGGAACAACTAATTCTTGCTCAACTTCATGGGGAATCTGAAAGCCGGGATCAACGTAAAGTAAATAGGGTAAATTGCGGAAATTGCCATCACGGGGAGAAATAGGACGGATATTCCAGTTAATTTGGCGCGGTTCCTGAGTATCTGTTGCTACAACATTCAGTTCCATAAAGAACTTACCCAGTTCTGGCTTACTTCGATCGGTGCGAGCGCTCCAGTAAAGAGCGATATCACCCTCATCTAAATCCAATTGATTCAACGATGAGAGATCGTAGTAGGCTGATGCCCAGTTGGTTTCAGGATTAGCCTGAAGTTCACCCTGAGCGACGGTGGTATTGTTTAGCTGCCAATCGTCGGCGTTATCAAATGTACTGTGATAAATTTCTTGCTCATTCGGATTATAGGCAAAAAAATTCGCCGCTTGTGCTTTTGCCGCTACACCCGCGACGAAGGCGACTGATAGTAAAAAAGTTAATTTAAGTTTCACGGAATTACCTCTACCCACGAGTTTGTATACTCGCCATCATAATTAATCTTCACTAGCGAATAGGTAAAATCCGCATAAAATTACCTGCTCAATCTATAAATTCTTGGCAAACTTATTTTATTTATTTGAATAATTTTATTTTTATTAATTTATGTGAATTTTTGAAGCGTGATCTTCACGATGAAATGTTCTATTTTTTTCTGAACAAATTTTAATCAGTTAGTCGTTTAGGTTAATCTAAGCAAGATCCCCGACTTCTTGAAGAAGTCGGGGATCTGTCTGTATACCGATGCATGACAGATTACCTCCTTGACTGCAACTTGGTATTAGTGGCGTGGCAGTACCCAATCACCACTTCAAAAATGCGGCATCTGATCCCTGTTCGCGGCGAATCTTACTATCGTTTTCAAACCAATCAATCACCTGCTGAGGCGTCAACTCTTCCACAGCCACTCCTGTGTCTTGGGCAATATGGGTTAAAAGGCGCAGGGATGAAATAGTTAATCGGGTTAAAAACTTCTCATGGGATGCGAGTAACGCTTGATCGACAGCCGCCGATTCTTCTGGACTTAAAAATTGTGTTGTCGGTTGTTGGGACATAAGAAAGGGGGGATGAGGGAGCTGGGGGAGCAATGTAGAGACGTGCCATGGCGCGTCTGGGAGCAAGGAAAGCCAATTTGTAGGGGCGGGTTTTACCCATAACGTTGTGGCACACAACCGATAACCTAACTAAACCCGCCCTTCTTGGGAATATGGGGAAGCAAAGGACCAATGACCAATGATCAATAAGCTGTTCGGCATTTAAACCTTAATATCAATAACGGCGAAAGGATGGTAGTGCGTTTAGCGAAGCCATGCCGCAGGCTTTGCATCTTGCTCGCTACTAATACCCAATTTAAATGCATGACAGCTTAACAAACTATTTCGCCTGAATCAAATAGCCACACTGATGTTCTCCTTGATTAATCCAGTGGGTGCGCTCGACTTGACAATCGGGTAGGATAGCGGCAAACATTTCTAACTCATGTCCGCAGACGCTGGGAAAGGATTCAGCGACATTGGAAATTGCACAGTTATGTTCTTTCAAAATAAACTGGTTATGGGTCTGCTGGCTAGCATCGCTGGATTCGACCGGATACCATTCCGCCATGTATCCTTCACTTTGGCGCAGTTCTACCAATTTAGCGACTCGTTCGGCTAATGAACCTTCACCCAAAAGCTGGCGGTATTCCATCGCTTTGCGTTCCCACTGTTTCTGGAGGATGGTACTCACCTGATCCCGACCCACGGTTTCTTCCAGGGTGTCTAGCAAGGACACGGCAAACTCACCATAATGGTTAGGGAAGCGATCGCGTCCTTTTTTGCTCAAGCGGTAAACATGTTGAGGACGCCCCATTCCCATGGATACCGACTTATACTCTATCAGTCCCTCGGCTTCTAAATCCTTCAGGTGACGCCGAATGGCTTGGGGACTAATATCCAGAGCTTCCGCTAGTGCATGTGCGATCGCTTGCTCCTGTTTGAGTAAATACTGCAAAATGTCTTGCTTGGTAGAAGATTGCTGAGTGGTGGTCATCGGCTTTTGGGGTGAAATCACACTTGTGTTAGGGCAAGAGAAGAAATTTAGTTGACTTTGACAACATCTTAGTTGTTAATATAACCTACAATAGAGTTAAACAACAAAGGTGTTGTTTTAGTCTAGAGCTAGTGCAACGTTACCGCAATCAGCCCGAACCCTGTCAAACTGGTAACCACAGACGAACCACTTCCCATCCTTAATCGAAGAGAGAACACTGAAGCGAATGACTGCTACCGTTAAAAAATTAGTCAACCAGCCCTACAAGTACGGCTTTGTCACCGATATCGAAGCCGATACCATTCCCCGTGGCTTGAGTGAAGACGTAGTACGCCTGATCTCCGCCAAGAAGAACGAACCGGAGTTCATGCTGGAGTTTCGTCTCAAAGCCTATCGCCAATGGTTAAAGATGGAGGAACCGACGTGGCCCCACGTTAACTATCCGCCCATCAACTATCAGGATATCATTTACTACTCCGCCCCGAAAAAGAAAACGGAAAAGCTGAACAGCCTAGAGGAGGTTGACCCCGCCCTCCTGGAAACCTTTGAAAAGCTGGGGATTCCCCTATCTGAACAGAAGCGACTGTCTAACGTTGCTGTAGATGCAATTTTCGATAGCGTTTCCGTCGCCACCACGTTTAAAGACAAGTTAGCCGAAGCTGGGGTTATCTTCTGTTCCATCTCCGAAGCGCTGCAAGAACACCCAGAATTGGTGCAGAAATATCTGGGTAGTGTGGTTCCCGTCGGTGATAATTACTTTGCTGCCCTAAACTCGGCGGTATTTAGTGACGGTTCCTTTGTGTTTATTCCCAAAGGTGTTAAATGTCCCATGGAATTGTCCACCTATTTCCGGATTAATACTGGGGACACGGGACAATTTGAGCGCACCCTGATTGTCGCCGAAGAAGGGAGTTCGGTGAGTTACTTAGAAGGGTGTACCGCGCCGATGTACGACACCAACCAACTCCACGCCGCCGTTGTCGAACTCGTCACCCTCGATAACGCCGAGATTAAATATTCCACCGTGCAAAACTGGTTTGCAGGAGATGAAAAAGGTAAAGGGGGAATCTATAACTTTGTCACCAAGCGTGGCTTGTGCAAAGGCGTTAACTCCAAGATTTCCTGGACACAGGTAGAAACCGGTTCAGCGATTACCTGGAAATATCCCAGTTGTGTTCTAGTAGGGGATAACTCTGTCGGTGAGTTTTATTCCGTGGCGTTAACCAATAATATGCAGCAAGCCGACACGGGAACCAAAATGGTGCATATTGGCAAAAACACCCGTAGCACGATTATTTCTAAAGGGATTTCCGCTGGCAATTCTAAGAATAGCTATCGGGGATTAGTGAAAGTCAGTCCGAAAGCAAAAAGATCGCGGAATTATTCCCAGTGCGATTCCATGTTAATTGGGGATACCGCTGAGGCGAATACGTTCCCTTATATTCAAGTCGAAAACAATACGGCTAAGGTGGAACACGAAGCCTCAACCTCGAAAATTGGCGAGGATCAGCTTTTCTACTTTACCCAACGCGGAATCTCCGAAGAAGATGCGGTTTCCATGATTGTCAGTGGTTTCTGTCAGGATGTCTTCAACGAACTGCCGATGGAATTTGCCGCTGAAGCCGATAAATTATTGAGTCTGAAATTAGAAGGAGCCGTGGGTTAAGGATTGGAAAAGTACCATGGCGCGTCTGTAGGGGCGGGTTTCACGACTATTGTTTGAAATGGTGCGTTACGCTTGAAATGGTGCGTTACGCTCCGCTAACGCACCCTACACCCGCCCCGATTGTAGAGACGTAGTATGCTACGTCTGGAACATCCCCTCCCTTTTTCTCCCTTATCCCGAATAATCATTGATTTGAATTGGTGAACACTTGTAATGATTAGAGAAAATAGCGACGTCATCTTATCCGTCCGCAATTTGACGGCAAATGTTGAAGGACAACAAATTCTTAAAGGCTTAACTCTAGAGGTGAAGGCGGGAGAAATTCACGCCATTATGGGGCAGAATGGCTCCGGTAAAAGTACCTTTTCTAAGCTTTTAGCGGGACACCCTGCCTACGAAGTTACAGGTGGCGAGGTTACCTTTTTGGGGCAAAATTTGCTGGAACTCGAACCCGAAGAACGGGCATTAGCTGGCATATTTCTAGCATTTCAGTATCCCTTAGAAATTCCCGGTGTCAGTAATTTAGACTTTTTGCGCGTCGCCTATAATTCCCGCCGTAAGCATCAGGGATTAGAGGAAATTGATACGTTTGACTTTGAGGATCTCATAGAAGAAAAGCTGGAAATTGTCAAGATGAATCCCAGCTTCTTAGAACGGAGTTTAAATGAAGGCTTCTCTGGCGGTGAGAAAAAGCGGAATGAGATTCTGCAAATGGCGCTGTTAGAACCTAAACTGGCAATTCTCGATGAAACGGATTCCGGTTTGGATATTGACGCACTGAAGATTGTCGCTAATGGGGTGAGTCAGTTGGCAACTTCCGACAATGCCATGATTTTGATTACCCACTACCAACGGATGCTCAATTATATTGAACCGGATTATGTTCATGTCATGGCAGGAGGGCGCATCCTCAAAACCGGGGGTAAGGAATTGGCATTAGAATTAGAATCCCGTGGTTATGACTGGGTAATAGAAGAAGCGGCGGCTGAGGTGATTGCCTAATGAGTATACAACTATCTGCAAAACCGGAAATTTCCTATTTAAAGGCGTTATTAGACCAATGTCGCCAAGATGAACCCATCGTCGGGGGACAATTAAACGCCACTATCGGGCAACTGCGTGACCAAGCGGCGGCGATTGTGGAAGAATTAGCCATGCCCACCCGTCGGGATGAAGAATGGCGGTTTACGGATTTGTCGCCGTTATTGGCGGTGAATTTTCAAGGGGTTGAGGCGTTTTTTGAACAATTCCTGCAACACTTAGACTTAACCTCCCTCACCCTACCCGAAACCCCGGATAGTCGGTTAGTTTTTGTCAATGGGGTGTATGCGCCGGATTTATCGTCGGTGAGGGGATTACCTGAAGGCGTATATGTGGGGAATTTGGCAGGTTTACCCAATGCGTATCAGGAACGAATCCCCAATTATTTAGGTAAACAACAAGCTGCGTCTGATGTTTTCGCCGCCCTGAATACATCGGGACTCACGGATGCGGCGGTGGTGTGGATACCTAAAGCAACAATTGTCGAGACACCGATTCATCTGCTGTTTATTTCCACCACTGACGACGTACCTGTAATATGCCAACCGCGCTGTCTAGTGGTTGCTGAACCTGGTTCGGTGGTGAATCTGATTGAACATTACGCAGCGAATGTAGAAGGATGTCCTGATATTCCGGTAAATCGTCCTTATTTCAATAACCAAGTGACGGAGATTTGGATTGAGGATGACGCCCAGGTTATCCATACCCGGAATCAGCGAGAAGCGATTGATGGGTTCCACATTGGTAAAACAGCCGTCACCCAAGCCCGGAATAGCCGCTATACCTGTAACGCGATTAGTTTAGGGGCGAGACTATCCCGACATAATCTAGAAATCGTGCAAACCGGTGAGGCGACGGAAACCACACTGAAGGGTTTAACCATGATTGGTGGGGAACAGGTAGCCGATACCCACAGTGCGGTGCTATTGAATCATCCTCATGGCATGACCAACCAGTTGCACAAATGTATCATAGATGACCGGGCGCACGGAGTCTTCAATGGTAAGGTTTTCGTGCCGCAAGCGGCTCAATTTACTAATGCGGCTCAATTGAATCGCAATTTATTGCTTTCGGCGAAAGCCCGTGTAAATACCAAACCGCAATTGGAAATTACGGCAGACCAAGTAAAATGTTCTCACGGTGCGACGGTGAGTCAATTAGACCCGGAGGATGTATTCTATTTACAAAGTCGGGGACTAAATGAAACCAATGCCCGAAATCTGTTAATTGATGCTTTTGTAGCGGAGATTCTCCAACGGATTCCTGTGGACTCCCTGCGGCAAAGACTGTCTCAATGTGCGATGTGTAGAACAATGTAGTCCCAAAAAATGTAGAGACGTGCCATGGCACGTCTTTCCAGGGCTTCGCTAGTCGGACATGGTTTTGAGTTTTATAATTCTTTGACAAATGACCAATGACAAATGACAAATGACCAATAACAAATGACCAATGACCAATGACAAATGACCAATGACGAATAACCAATGACCATTACCCAAGAAAAAACCCTAGCTGCTATCGTCCGTTCTGACTTTCCCATTTTGCAGGAGAAAGTTCACGATAAACCGTTAATTTATCTTGATAGTGCTGCCACCTCTCAGAAGCCGTTGGCGGTGCTTAATGCGCTGCAAAACTACTATGAAAGGGACAATGCCAACGTCCACCGAGGCGCTCATGCGCTGAGTGTCCGCGCCACAGAAGCGTATGAGTCAGCGCGGGATAAGGTGGCGGCGTTTATAAATGCGGCGTCGCGGAATGAGATTGTGTTTACCCGGAATGCCTCAGAATCAATTAACTTGGTGGCGTATAGCTGGGGATTAAATACGTTGCAGCCAGGGGATGAAATCATTCTCTCGGTGATGGAACATCACAGCAACATTGTTCCCTGGCAAATCATTGCCCAGAAGACGGGAGCGGTGTTGAAGTATGTGGAACTGACGGAAACTCAGGAGTTTGATTTAGAACAGTTTAAGTCTCTGATTTCTGAGAAGACAAAGTTAGTGGGTATTGTCCATGTCTCGAATACCCTGGGATGTATTAACCCCGTCAAAGAGATTTGTGCGATCGCACATCAGTATGGCGCTAAGGTATTGATTGATGCTTGCCAATCTGTCCCTCATACACCCATTGATGTCCAGGGGATGGATTGTGACTGGTTAGTGGCGTCGGGTCACAAAATGTGTGCGCCCACAGGGATTGGTTTTTTGTATGGCAAGTTAGATTTGCTGCTAGAAATGCCCCCGTTTATGGGTGGGGGTGAGATGATTGCGGAAGTCTTTCTCGACTATTCCACCTATGCCGAATTACCCCATAAATTTGAAGCTGGAACTCCTGCGATTGGGGAAGCGATCGCGCTGGGTGCGGCGGTAGACTATTTAATGGGGATTGGTATGGATAAAATCCATGCTTATGAGGAGGAATTGACGGCGTATCTATTCCAGCAGTTACGGGATGTTCCTGATTTGACTCTGTATGGTCCCCAACCCACAGCAGAGGGGAAGGGAAGGGCGGCTTTGGCATCATTTAATGTGAAGGGATTAGCATCGAGTGATGTGTCTACTCTATTAGACCATGAAGGGGTAGCAATTCGTTCCGGTCATCATTGTACGCAACCGTTGCATCGTATTTTAGAGGTAACGGGTTCGGCGCGGGCGAGTTTGTATTTTTACAATACACGGGAAGAGATTGATGTTTTTGTTCGGGTGTTGAAAGAGACGATTGATTTTTTTAAGAGTGTGATGGAGTAGAGTTGTGGGGTGGGCAATGCCTACCCTACAGTTTTGGGTTTTTGGGGATTTGTATTTTTTTAACGCAGAGGTACGCAGAGGTAAGCGCAGAGGGGCGCAGAGGTTTTTGGGGAGAAGAGGTTAGTGTTATTGAACTGAGATTGTAGATATGTTGATAAGCTTAACTTTAGCTGAACAACGAACTGTCCTGGACAATATTAGCTGGCAAACTTTTGAAGCGTTATTGGTAGAAACGGGTGCAGACAGGGGGTATCGGTTTGCTTATGACGGCGGCACGTTGGAAATTATGACGCCTCGTTTTGATTATGAAAATCATAAGGCAAATTTGGGTAATTTTATTGTTGCATTAGCCGAAGAGTTAGATATTGAGATTAAAAGTGCTGGTTCGACAACGCTGAAACGAGAAATAGTCCAGCGGGGAATAGAACCTGATAATTGTTATTATATCCAAAATGAACTCGCTGTTCGAGGTCGGCAAAACATTGATTTAGAAACTGATCCGCCGCCTGATTTAGCGATTGAAATTGATATTACTAGCAGTTGTGTGGATAAGTTGGGGATTTACTCGGCGCTAGGTGTCCCTGAAATTTGGCGGTATAATGGGCGAGTTTTGCGATTCTATCGACGGGTAAAAGGGCAATATGTTGAGTGTGAATCTAGTTTGGCTTTTCCTTTAATATCCGTTAACGTTAATGAAATGAGCCGATTTCTCCAGCAGAGTAAGACAATGGGAGAAATTGCGCTGTTGAAAGCGTTTCGTGCTTGGGTGAGAGAAAATTTATAACTCAAGTATGAAATATGGGTGTGGTACCGCTAAAATAGTGGAATGAATAGATGTGACCCTTGAATTGGGTATGAGTAGCGAGCAAGATGCAAAGCCTGCGGCATGGCTTCGCTAAACGCACTACAAGGATTTCGTCTTTATAACCGTAGGAGTTATCAGCGATGGGTATTGAGAATAGAAGATGGAAAGGATTATTTGCTCCCACTGAAGTTGTTGAACTGAAACAGATGTGTTTAACCCCCGGACAGATGTTTCAACCAGGACAATATAAGGCTGAAGATTTACCGGAAATTGCCTTTGAAATGGGTTTAGTTGAAAGTGTGACGAATAGGGAAACTCAACAGGATAAAGTTGATCCGGCTTCTGAAAAGGACTAAGCTAAGACACATTTAAATTGTGTGTTCCCTGTTACCTGTTTCCTAATCTCAACCTTATGTGGAATGTCACGATCCTTAAGGCTGGTGGGCAATGCCCACCCTACTGGCGTGACGGAAAACGAGTAAGCTAAGACGCATTTAAATTGGGAATGATAGCGAGCAAGATGCTCGCACTACAAGCAAGGATTTCGTAATTTTTTACATTAGGCTTTAAATGCCGAACAGTTTGTTTTATGTTGCCTGTTCCCTAATCTCAACCGTTAACTTTCTACTTATGACAACCAATCCTTATGCTTGGTTAGAAGACTCTCTTTCTACTATCCATAAAGCTAACTGGTATCGTTCAGTGCAAAGGCTGCAAAATCGTCCCGGTGCGGTGGTAAAACTGGAAGGGCAAGAGGTGATTAATTTTGCCAGTAATGATTATTTAGGATTGGCGGGAGATGAACGTTTAATTGAAGCGGCGATTATAGCAACTCAGCACTATGGTACAGGTAGTACCGGTTCTCGGTTACTCAGTGGACATCGGGAATTGCATCAAGAATTGGAATGTGCGATCGCATCTCTGAAACAAACCGAAGATGCATTGGTGTTTAGTTCGGGTTATCTGGCGAATATCGGTGCGATCGCGGCTTTAGTGGGGAAGCGAGATCTGATTCTGGCAGATCAGTATAATCACTCTAGTCTCAAGAATGGGGCAATTTTAAGTGGTGCGACAGTAATCAACTATATCCATAGGGATATGGAAGACTTAAAGCATCAACTGGTTTACCATCGCCACAATTACCGCCGTTGTCTCATTGCAACTGATAGCGTTTTTAGTATGGATGGGGATTTATGTCCCTTGCCAGATATTCTCTCACTAGCGGATCAATTTAGCAGCATGGTACTTGTTGATGAAGCCCACGCAACGGGTGTTTTAGGCGCTACAGGTGCAGGCTGTGTGGAACATTTTGGCTGTACGGAACACCCCTTAATTCAAATGGGAACATTGAGTAAAGCATTGGGAAGTTTGGGGGGATATATTGCAGGTTCAGCGACTCTAATTGATTTCCTGAGAAATCGCGCCCCTAGCTGGATTTATACTACTGGACTATCTCCGGCTGATACGGCGGCGGCGTTAACGGCGGTTGAAATTGTCCAAAAAGAACCGCAACGTCGCGATCGACTTTGGCAGAATGTCGAAATGCTCAAGTCTTTGATTCAGCAATCGTTATCGGCGCTGAATATATTACCATCTGAATCTCCAATTCTGTGCCTTCAATGTCCTAATGTCGAAGATGTTTTGAATATGGCACAACAGCTAAAAGCAGCAGGTATTTTTGCCCCAGCTATTCGTCCGCCTACTGTCCCCACCAGTCGGATTCGTATTTCAGTTATGGCAATTCATGAACCGACTCACTTGCAGTTATTGGTGACATCACTGCTGCGGGGGTTGGTTTAATAATATAACATTTCACGGGAAGTCTAGAACCCTGATTCGGGGCGGGTTTAGTCACATCTGGGTGTAACCCAAAAGATGGTCGTGAAACCATCCGTGTCAATTTAAGCTCAATCCCTCACCCCCAGCCCCTCTCCCAAGTTTGGGAGAGGGGAGTAAGAGGGGAGTAAGAGAATCAGAGCCCCCTTCTCCCGTGCAACAAAAGCTCTCGCATCCTCCCCTACAGAATTTTATTATCTTAACCTTAATGTGTAGTGGTATATTACTCAGACTCAGCATTTTCTGGTTTAAATTTAACCTTGTTATACGCATCAGTTAAGGAAATTTCAAAATTGAGTGAGGAGAACGCGATCGCCTGATCGGATTCGTCATATTCGCGCAATGACCATTGTTTAGTGTCTGTCTTAGAAAAATGTTCGACATATCGTTTAGTTTGATCCAGGAGTAAATATTCCCGAAAACTGGGAATTGTACGGTAAGCCTGAAACTTGTCACTGCGATCATACCTTTGGGTTGATTTTGACGAAATCTCGATAATCACTTGAGGATTCGTAATTGTGTCGGTGCGGTTATTGTAATAGTCAGGTTCTCCTGCAATAACCATAACATCGGGATAGGTGTAGATCCGTCTTTTCGGTATCCACAGACGCACATCACTCATGAAAACGTCATACTCTTGGGTTTTAAACGCAAAATTCAGTGCCGCATAAAGATTACCGGCTATCCGATTGTGATTGGTAGATCCACCTGCCTTATGGAAAATTTGACCGTCAATGTACTCACTTTTATCGTCGGCTGCTTCCTCCAGGGTTAGATATTCCTCTGGAGTGTAGTATCGCTGTTCAGTAACCTGCATGATTAAACCGAGGATGTTGAACTAAGGTTTACTTTTACTGTATCTCCTTAACGGTTAAATAAGCTGCTTGGCATTTAAACCTTAATGTCAATAATGGCGAAATCCTTGTAGTGCGAGCATCTTGCTCGCTACCCATTCATCTTGCTCGCTACCCATTCATCTTGCTCGCTACCCATTCATCTTGCTCGCTACCCATTCCCAACTTAAATGCGTGACAGCTTAATCAGGACTTACGCAGCAACACTACTTATGGGGGTAAAGGTGCGTTACGCTACGCTAACGCACCCTACGAGTCTTTACCTCCTTAACGGTTAAATAATGACGATTGACTAATGACTGACTTACTGGAAAGTCGATGAGAACTCGATAAGAACTCGAACAACTCCATCGCGAACTCAAATCACCACCAGGTTTAATAGCAATTAGCAAGAGAAAACCCTTGCTATTAACCGAGTTCACGAGGACATTCATGTGTTATCCCAAGTTTTGGCACAGGCGACGACTCAATCAACCTTTCGGATTACTCCCCCTATATTTTGGCTGATTGTAGGTGTTCTACTTTGCCTAGTTGAATTCTTTATCCCCAAATCTTGGGCGAAGCGATTCCGGTTTATTGCCCTGATGATGGGTGTAGGTGCGCTACTTGTCTCATTTATTGTATGGCAGGGCGCGATCGCACTGGGGTTTGAGTGGCAATTCCTGATGTATGACGGGTTTAGCTTACAGGTGATGTATTGGATGGGATTATCCTTTGCGTTTGCGATCTGGTTGCGCCCTATGTTGATTCGACGTCCTAAATATACTATCCCAGAGGCGACTCAAGCCCAGGTGTTAACCGAGATATTACCAGGAGAAACAGGACGAGTGATGTATGAGGGTTCCTCTTGGCAAGCCTGTTGTGCTGATCCCGAAATTGCGATCGCACCTAACCAAACGGTGTATGTGGTGCGGCGAGAGGATAATACCTTGATTGTCATGCCATGAGTTGGTCATTCGTCTTATGTCATTCGTCCTTCTATTTGAAAATAGTCAGATGTTCACATTGCTGTTAATGCAGACAGAAGTGAATCGCATTGATGCCCAAACAATTCTGGCACAAGCGACTACGAAGTCAGCCTTTATCCCTCATCCATCCCTATTCTGGTTAGGTAGCGGTGTTGTACTTTGCCTACTGGAGTTGTTTCTGCCGAAAGCCTTCAGCCAAAAATTCCGACTTGTGCCTCTATCAATGGGAATTATTTCCCTAATCATAGCGTTTAGCTTGTTTAGAATGACAAGATTTGTCGCATTTCGCTGGCAGGTGGCTTACTGGATGCTACTGTCTACCGCCTCGGTTATCTGGATACGTCCGATGTTGCTCAAGCGGAAAAAATTTAAAGTTCCAGAAGCAACGGAAGCCAAAACATTAACGGAAATTTCACCAGGAGAAACGGGACGAGTTCTCTATGAAGGCAGTTCTTGGGCAGCGCGTTGTCAAGAACGGCAAATGAGTATTCCTGCCAATCTAACCGTTTATGTTGTCGGACAAGAGGATAACACATTAATTGTTCTGCCAGAACATTTGTTTCGGTCTTAATTGATTCAAAGTTCATAGTTCATAGTTTATTGTACTCGCGCAATGCCCAGGACTCTACAAGACTGATTGATGCCTGAGGCGTTCACGTTCAATTGAATTTCATTGTACTCAAGAGGAGAATTAAAATGTATCAGTGGTTTTTTATGGCATTTATCGCGCTAACAGGTACAACTTTAGCGGGGAGTGTCAAGATTATTAAACAAGGGGAAGAGGCGTTAGTTGAAACCCTGGGTCGATATGATGGTAAAAAACTAGAACCAGGTCTAAATTTTGTTATCCCATTCCTGGATCAAATTGCTTGTCAGGAAACGATTCGCGAACAAGTTTTAGAAATACCACCACAAAATTGTATTACTCGTGATAATGTGTCAATTAGTGTAGATGCTGTCGTTTATTGGCGGGTAATTAATCTGGAAAAATCTTATTACAAAGTTCAGGATCTGCAAGCCGCGATGGTGAATTTAGTTTTAACTCAAATTCGCTCAGAAATGGGTAAACTTGAACTGAACCAAACCTTTACCGCCCGCACTGAAGTGAATGAAATGCTATTGCGGGAATTAGATATTGCCACAGCACCGTGGGGAGTCAAGGTAACGCGGGTAGAATTGCGGGATATTGTTCCATCTAAAACCGTGCAAGGGGCAATGGAATTACAGATGTCAGCGGAACGGAAAAAACAGGCGGCAATTCTGACATCGGAAGGAGAACGAGAAGCAGTAGTTAATAGTGCCAGAGGGGAAGCTGAGGCACAAATCATTGAGGCAGAAGCGCGTCAACGAGCCGCTATTTTAGAGGCGGAAGCGCAACAAAAGCAGCAAGTTCTCAAGGCGCAAGGGACAGCCGCCGCGATGGATATTCTTGGCAAAAAGTTAAACGCTGCTCCCTCATCAGCCCAAGCACTACAGTTTTTATTGGCACAAAACTATTTGGATATGGGGATAAAAATTGGTAGTAGTAACAGCAGCAAGATCATGTTTATGGACCCGCGCACGATTCCAGCGACGTTAGATGGGATTGGTTCGATAATAACAGAGGAGAGTAATGGAGAGTTGAGTAAGTTGGCTTAGAATTAATTTCATCGGGTGCGTTAGCGAAGCGTAACGCACCTAAAATGCTGATTTTTTATGGGCTAATTGTAAAGGCTTAATCCCAATGAATATTCATTTTAAGACTCTGCCGATGAGTCGATGAGTTCACACTCTTGAAAGGATGGCTATTTCTAAGCAAACCTATCGGGTTGTTTGCACTCCTTGTTCTTAAACGCCCACTGTTATTGGAACAGCGTTACTATTCGTACTAATATCTCCAAACTTATAAGCTGCTATTTTTCTACCATCACTTCCTGTAACCCGAAAAGTTTTTAATGGTATTCCTAGCTCTCGGACATCTCTAGCTGCTCTAGGAGGATGATTATAACCATAAGTTTCTTTGAGTTCTTCAGTTGTTACAAAACCATACTGCATAATGTGATCAATAACCGATCTAGGTCTTTTGGCTGTTACTGACTGACAAATTTTTATAAAATCGTCAGGTAACTGTTGAGAATTATCCATGTTGCTATAGAAGCGTCAATTGCTTAGGAAATCCAAGAATATAATTTTCTATTTCTGGTGAGCAATCCCTGAGTAAAGTTGGTGACAAATATAATGACTCTACTGTTATTTCCTGTTTACCTAAAAGTGTTGCCTGTGATGAACGTCCTACCTCGATTTGAATTTTTTTAAGACCCAGATATTCCGGTAGTTTCTTACCAAATATTTTATTGCCCCGTTTACCATCGTAACTAATTGCAAATTTTATTGCTTTTCTGTTTAATACTTCTATAGCTGAAACAAATTCATCAAAACTAATCCCAGAGCAGTATCTAGAGTCTCTATTCCCACATACTCCTTGGTAGGGAGGGTCCATGTAGACAAAATCAGTATTGTCAACCTTGGCTAAAACATCTTTATAATCGAGAGCCGTAAATAAACATTTATTTTTTAGCAAATGAGAAACTCCTTCAATATTCTGTCGCATTTTTTCAGGGCGGGTACCTTTCCTACGCTTATCTGGGCTTTGATTAAATAAACCATCGCTATTGTATCGGACAGAACCCTTTACACATCGGGAGAGCAGATAGAGGAACAAGAAAGGGTCATTTGTTTTATTAAATTCATCTCTAATCTTATAATAGTGTTCTACCGAGTTTCCATGTTGTTCATTCCATATTTTTGTATATAAATATGCTATTTTGTCGGGCTGTTCAATAATTAACTCTAGTAACTTAATTAAAGGCAGATTCAAATCATTAATCCAAAACTTTTGACTAACCTGCCGTGCAGCAGCAGCGATACTAATCGCGGCAGTTCCTGAAAATGGCTCTACTAACCTTCCTATTTTATTAGGCAGAAACCTGAGAATGTCTGAGGCAAGATTCCTTTTACTTCCCTGATACTGGATTGGATGCGGAAGATTAGCCATCTTAATCTAAGGAGAAATGCGTGAGTACACTGCGGCAGTAATTTATACCTATCTCTATAGTAATTAAGTTTACCATTTACAGAGGTAGTTCTACGAATTGTCTTTCTGAGAAAAGGTGGAAAATTGCGATCGCGTCCGTGGCTCTCGATGAGTGTATCCCTGGCGTCCCCTGGCTCACGTTTGCCAAACAGGAAATATCGGTCACTCCGTTATACAATTAGCTAGTTAAACTACGCCACACCTGGACAAATGGGAATGACAGGAATCGAACCTGCAACCCAGTGATTAAGAGTCACCTGCTCTGCCAATTGAGCTACATTCCCTGATTAAACCCCTCTGGATGGAATCGAACCACCGCATCCGACATTCGTAGTATCAGTGCCAGAATCCACTGGCAGAGGGATTAAAATCCACCGGGAAGGTACTGCCCCTTCTACCTCTGCGTTATCAGCACAGCGCCTCACTTTTCGGCTTCCGGTGGATAGAGGAAGATGGAGGAATCGAACCCCTACGACATCGCTGTCGTACCACGGTTTTCAAGACCGCTTGCCGTCCATTCAGCGGCATCTTCCAGTTAAGGGTGTCTGACGGGACTTGAACCCGCTATTGACTTGTTCCACAAACAAGCGCCGCAACCGCTTTGGCTTCAGACACCATCATGGATCTGGCGGGGGTCGAACCCGCAACCTCCTGTGTGCAAAACAGGCGTTCTCCCATTAGAACTACAGACCCTAAGTGGGTGGACATAATAAAAGCTAACGGTGGAGATTGTCATTCGTCATTTGTCATTCGTCCTTTGTAAGGGGTTGACACAATATCTCTCGCACTGCCATTAAAATCTCTCCTAATCTATTTTTACCACTGCCATCTTTACCGCATCCCCAGTAGTAATCACTGGGGGAATTTTCGACAATTAACTCATCCCCTGTCGCCAAAAGTATTTCGCGGATATCAGCATGAGTTTCAAACTTCTGCAAAACTCCCCGCTTCATAATTTCATCCTTGACCTGTTCCCAATCACTTCGGATAGGGTGTTCCCGACTTCTGCCCATCTTGGCAGCGTCTTTGGGCGTCTTCACCTCACGGATTTTGTCGAACCAAGGATGATCTGTCTCGACAAATTTCTGTGCCTGGAAGTAATGTTCACTCGTTGCCCACCAACAACCATCTAACTCAAAACCATGGCGAGAGAAGTTGGAAAAGCAACCGTAGGGTTTTTCGCGGGTGCTGTAGAAGTAGACAGGCATACTTTTAATTGGTATTTTTGTACTATTATAGTTCAGATCCTGTAATTGTGCGATCGCCCTCGCGTGCAAGTTACCAGAGCGTTGTGATGCGCCTTCTCAGTTACTAGAGGAACTCCGCCGATGAGTTATTACACACTCTTTAAAGGGTGGCTACCTCTAAGCCAACCTATCGGGTTCTTCGCACTCCTCGTTCTCAAACGCCCACTGTTAATAGAACAGTGTTACTCTTCCTCTCGTACTAAGTATGTAGGCTCTTAGACGTCAGGGCACGCAAGGCGCGATCGCACGGTCTGTTGAGTCAAAGAAAATAACCTCCTTTTTGAACAGTATTTAAACGCCCCCACCAGGATTTGAACCTGGAACTCTCAGCTTAGAAGGCTGCTGCTCTATCCCTTGAGCTATGGGGGCTTATATTTCGTCATTTGTCATTTGTCATTCGTCTGAAAATCGATTGTGGAATTCGGTGATTATTCTTTTTTGTTTGGTTGAATCAAGGACAGAAAATAACACCTTTTTGAATTGTCCCCAAAATTGACCATTGGGTAATAAAAAATCAGCAAACATTTGGGCAACTATTGAGGGTTCATTCTGAAAAACGCCACACCCCCAAGCGCCTAAAACGAGTGCATCACATCCCTGCTCAATGGCTAAACTCAATACTTTAGCACCGCGACTATACAAAACATCGCTTATTCTTGTCCCATTTTTGGGTTGATTCCGCCAAATTGCACCCGCATTAGGAGCAGGACTGGTGATGAAATCGACGTGATAGGGTTCTTCTAGTAACGTGCCATCATCTTTCCGAAAAACTGGACAATTTGGGGAATAAATGATCCGATCTGAGTAGAGGAGTGATTTATGGGAACGATGATAGTCATAATAGTCGGGACATTGTAACAAGCTTTTGTAGAGGGCAGAACTTCTAGCTAGACTTTCTTCCTGGGCTTGTGCGCCCTTGATAAAGCCACCGCCAGGATTTTTAGCTGAAGCAAAGTTGAGGACGCCAATCTTGTGAAACTGTCGAGATTGTGCCATACGTTCTGATCCGATTAACGTCGTTTCATTCCTGACTTCAAATTCAGTTGTAGAGAATTTGGGAGTGCTGGAGAGAACATTTTGTTCGAGAGTCGAGAGGCTATCTGGGTCATAGTATTTTGTCTGCGCCAAACAAGCGTTTAAATCTTGAGTAATATCAACCCGTTGACCCGTCGGAGAGTCGTAATAGCCAGCATTAAGAATCTTGAGTGTATCTTGCGCGATCGCTATCCTGTTCATAAGTAATAATTTATACCTTATACGTCAATTGTCAGAGCGGGTTTAGGGAATCTGTAGGGGCGGGTTTAGGGACTCAATTAGATGGTCACCGATAAATGAACAACAAAACCCGCCCTCCCCACCGATAAATGAACAACAAAACCCGCCCTCCCCACCGATAAATGAACTAGGATTAATTAATCTGTTTGTAGTAAGCGCTTCAGCGCTTCTTCTGGCACGAAGCGTGCCTACTACGAACGAACCCCCGAAAACTATGTCCTCGCCACGCCCTGTGAGAATTGAACTCACTGTTTCAGCCTCCAATCCCAAGTTACTCGAAGGTCTAGATACCTGGTTGCGCTTGGGTTTAATCAGTGATGCCCAAGTTAAACAATTAGGACAACTCTATCTATCTTGTCGCCTCCCTGAACCAGCGATTGCCCCACTTCCATCTCGCCCTCAATCCCGGAAGGTGGAACCCAAGGTCGAGGAACCCGTTCCTACAGTGTCGCCTTTATCCCGGATATGGCAGTCATGGCAAGAGGAACTGAGTGTACGCTGGCTGCTGTTTCTAGGTGTCTTTCTGGTTGTTGTCTCTTCCGGTGTCTTGGCGGCAACTCAATGGCAGAATTTTCCGCCAGCGGGACAGTATGGTGTGTTATGGGCATATACCGTTGTCTTTTGGGGCATTAGCCTGTGGGCGGGAAAACGTTCTAATTTAAAGTTAACCTCTCAAACCTTACAACTGATTGCCCTACTTTTAGTCCCGGTAAATTTTTGGGCAATGGATGGCTTTGGGTTATGGCGTCATCCCTGGGAATGGATTGTTGTTGCTGTTGCAGCGTTAAGCCTAACAGGAATTACGGTTATCAATCAATCGATCCAAAGCAACTCATTCCGGCTTACCTCCCGCGCTTCCCTAATTTTATGGTTGAGTTATCTACACTGGGGTTGGAATTGGTCACAGGTTCCATTAGTCGCTGTTTATTTAGGTGTCATCGGCACCGCGATTTTTCTCCCCTCCGTCGCTTCAACCCCTCGCGCTTCCCCATCTTTGCCGAATAATTCACCCACGGGTAGTTTAGTGGTTATTTATGCCCTCACGGTGTTATTAGGACGGGCAATTTTCGTGATGAATGTGCCAATTACCCAACTCGGTTTGGCAATGGGAATTTGTGGTTGGTTGTTGGCGCGACAGGGAAAGCCTCCAGCCGTCTCACGAGAGTCTGTTTCCTCCTTTAGCACAAAAGTCTGGGATGGAATTGGTGGCGGGTTACTGTTGATGGGTTGGTTGGTTTCGGTAGGAGAAGACATTCCTTGGCAAGCCACGGCGGTTAGTGGGTTGGCGATTGGGTTTTTCGCCCAGCGCTTACAGTATTCTCGGCGGCGTCTGGATTTAGCTGCCATTTTTATTATTGGCTTGCAAACGCTGTTTTTACTATGGCGATTAATTCCGTTGGCGGTACAAGAGGAGGTAATCAGTTTCCTCTCTCAACAGATGGGTTCAAACGTGGAAGCCTGTTGGGGTGTCGTCCTATTTCCCTACATTATTCTCTGGGTAGGTTTGACCGATTGGCTATATCGGAAGTCGAACCCTAAATTAGCCCGGTTTGGGGAAGGACTCACATTAGGATTGGGTGTGATGTTAACGGTAATCAGTAGCCTGAATCCGACGGCGCGATCGCTTAATCTATTACTCTCCACTGTTACCCTAGCTATTGTTACTCATCGCCGCCCTCCGCTGCGAATTACTTTAGTTTATCTCACCCATATCGCCGGATTATTAACCCTCTGTTCGTTTATCGATGGATGGTTTCCGAGTCTCAGCGAACCCCGATGGGCAAGTTTATTGTTGGCGCTAATGGTGGCAGAATGGAGTCTGAGTATAAGGCAGGAAGGGCAAACGGTAGCAGCAAATCCTCCATCTCCTGTCCCCCAACAGAGTTGGTATCGCAGTTGTTGGCACATTGGTTTTGTCCTCGCTGGAATTAGTTATGTATTACTGGCTGGGGAAAGTATTACTTATGTAATTCCCTTTCCCATGCACCCTTCGACTTCGCTCAGGGTTAACCCTTGGGGACTTTTATGGTTACTCACCCCATTAACCTTAACTGGAGTTGCCAGTCTTAGTCAGCGATCGCGGCGCATTCAGGCTACTTCGTGGAGTGCGATCGCTTTATTTCTTGCCCAGTGGCTAACCCTATTCCAACCGGAGATTCGACTGATTGGCTTAGGGGTTGCCACAGTGTTAATGTTCCTGAATAGTCGCTATTTACGCCAAACGGTAGCCGCCGCGATTACAATTGGTTTTGCCCTCAGCTTTTTTAGTGCATGGCTGTGGCAAGGAATTCCCGGATTACCTCCCTTATCCGTCGCCGATTGGTATTTGGTTGGTGCGATCGCAAGTTTGGGATTATGGCTGCTACGGGCTAGCTTAATTCCCCAGTCTGGTGATTTAGCCCAGTTATACGCCCAAGCCTCGGATGGATGGGCAATTGCCCTGTCTTCTACAGAATTAGGCTTGCTGACGCTGCATAGTACCCAGAGTTACGTCGAACTAATTCCATCCAGTTGGCATTACCTCGCCGCATCAATTTTAATTGGTGGTGCGATTTGGTTTCGCTGTTGGCGATCATTTACAACATTTGGTGTCTATGGCATTAGCTGGACAATCGAATTAGCGATCGCGAATACGATTCTGTTACGAAATGGTTCAACCCTAACCTTAGCCACCGCCAATATTATCCTGGCACTTGTGATACTATTCCTCACCGATTGGTGGTTTGCCCGTTTAGATGGAGACACCGAGGAACCTGTAGAGACGCCCCATGGCGCATCTGGCACGTCTAGGGATGCACTGGAGATTTTACCCTTAATTTATGCCCTAATTGGCATTTGTTTGCGCTGGACGTATTTCACCCCGTATACCGGGTTACTCACTCTTGGTGCAGCGTTAACCGGGATAGGCGTAGGGCGTCGCCGTTTTCCCTGGAAAGGGCTCACCTATCTTTCCCTAGCGGGTATTTCTATTGCTTGGTATGAACTGGTGATCTACCAGATGCTGCAAGCCGATGGCGGCAATCCGGCGGATGGCTTTACCATTCTAGCGGGTGTCGCGGCTGCGATCGCGGTTATTTATCGAGTGTTGGCTTGGTTTTGGCAATCGCGCGATCGTTCCACCCTTCTCAACCTCAGTATCACTGAAATTAAAATCACCGCACATATTCACTGGGCAATTGCCAGTTGTTTGATGGTGTTAACGGTGGGAATGTCTGTATTTACCACACCAAATCTGAGAACCATCGGACTTGTCATCAGTTGGGTACTGGCTATCTATGCCTTATTACAGGGGCGTACAAGACAAAAACGCCAGTTATCTCCCTCATCACCCCCATCATCTAACCTCTGGATATACGCCGGATTAACCGAAGTCGCCGCCACTGGTGTTTATGCACGTTTGACATGGACACAGTTGAGTATATTTGACTCCTGGAGAGGGGTAATGGCTTGTTTATTCGCGATCGCGCTTTTTCAACTACCCTGGCGACGGTGGGGATGGAATGATAAACCTTGGCAACATTACGCCATCATCTCTCCTTTGCTAACCGTTTGCCTCAATTATCAAACCCTATCTTCAATCAATTTACTGGCGGTTGCCGGATTTTATGCCTGGGTTGCCAACCGCCAGTCTAATTTACGCTGGACATATTTGAGTCTATTTTTTGTTGATTGGGCAATCTGGCGGCTTTTAGTTAATCAACAGATCACTGAACCCTTATGCTATGCTGCCATAATTGGCGGCTCTTGCCTCTACATCGCCCAAATTGATCCAGAATTAAGACGTTCCCGAACACGACAAACTCGTCATTATCTCCGCTTACTGGGTAGTAGCATAATTTGTTTAGCTGCGTTCTTTTTCCATCAAGAGACTGGACTCATTCCAGGAATAATTAGCCTGATTGCCATATTTGCCGGATTAGGACTGCGAATCCGGGCATTCTTAATGGTTGGAACTGCCACATTTGTGCTAACGGTTTTTTACCAGTTAGTTGTTTTGAGTTTTCAGTATCCCTTTTCCAAATGGGTAATTGGCTTAATCGTTGGCATCATTTTTATTAGCATTGCCGCTAACTTTGAACAGCGACGGGAGCAAATTTTGGGCATTTTCCAAAACTGGGCGAACCAGTGGCGAGAATGGGAATAGACACAAGCAATTTTAGATCCCCCTCCCGTCCCCCTTCAAAAGGGGGAGACCAAAGGATGCTTCGCTTTTTGTTCCATGGGGGAGCCTGAAAGCCCCTCCAAATAAGAAATATAGCAATCGCCATAGCAGTTAGGACGCATCTTATGGTAGAGACGTTGCATGCAACGTCTCTACAACAGTTCGGAAAGTCCTAATCGATGTGTCTACTGCTATATATTCCACTTCCCTCCCCTCGTAGGGGAGGGCTAGGGAGAGGTTCGGGGAGAGGTTCGGGGAGAGGTTCGGGGAGGGGTCTTTCCCCTAGTTAATTAACCAACAGGAGCATAAATTTCCGCGTCAAAGCCAAAGTAAGAATCGAGCTTACAGGGGAAGCCTTTGAACCCGTTTCAACGGGTTTAAGCTTTTAGCCCCAACTTTAGTTGAGGGCTTAAGTGAGTGCTGACCACTCAGCCAGGTGGGAACCTCAAGGTTTTATGGAACCTACAACCAACACCCTGGATTTTATCGATCGTTAACCTTTATGGTTTGAGAGTTAATTGTCTAACCTTTAACGATTGAACTTTAAGCGTTAAGCGTTGAGCGTTAAGCTTTAAAGGTAGTGGTAGATGGAGTCGGTTGCGAATCGACACCTCATGCTTCTAATAGCATGTGCTCTACGCTATTGAGCTATCCATCTAAATCCATAAATTTAAAGGTTTTCGAGTGACCAGCAATTCTAGTTTAGTCGGGAATCTCAATCATGGTGCGGGCATTGCTAATTGACAGTACCCGGTCAACCGTTGATTTAAACTCTTCAACAAACTCTTGTCGTCTCTCAATTGCTTCTGCCAGATTAGTGGGGTCGAGCAATTCGACGCCTTCTCGTTCTAAGAAGCTATCCGCCAGAGATTGATATTTTTCAGACGCAGCATTTTTACCCAACACCTCCTTGGCTAACTTATCCAGTCGATCTTTCACTCGCGTTTGAGCGGCTTTGTACTCATTCTGAGTGCGAGTATACGCCGACACCATCGTGTGAAAAACTGCCTCATAGTACAAGATAAAATTCTTCATCTCGATAGCTTCAGCCACCGTCATTTCTTCACCCGCGACGGAAACCATAGTGGAGGCATTCGACAAAACAACAGCTCGTTTAATAGTGCGTCGTCTGTCAATTAAAGCATCAACTCGTTGTAAAGCCGCGCGTGCTTTAGAGGCATGGTCTTCTCTTGATTTATAGCCTGTTGGCACTTTGCCGACTTCCACAACAGCAATTAACGTATTATTATCTAAATTCGCTCGTGCCGAATCAATCCGTTTTTCCAACAGTGTTAATTCTGCCAAAGTATCAGTTACCGTCATCGTAGTCATTTCTACACCTCCTCTTCTATAAAAATTACGGATAAACAGGTGGCAAGATTTGCCCAGGCAAAAAGGCTTTACTAAACACCTGTATTCAAAAGCAGATGGCGGGAATCGAACCCACATCGAGGATTTACCACACCCTTGTGTTGCCATTTACACCACATCTGCATGACTAGCTATTTTCATAACTGCCAATAACCACTCTAGTACGTTGACACTCCCCTTAGTTTGCCTCTAAAATAGCGTTCTAAGCGGAGGTCAGTTTACAACTTGAAGCTAATACTTGTAGCTCCCAGCTCACAACTGTTTGCAGCGTTTCAACAGTATTTCAGCTATTTACCCAATGTGGAAATCGTCAACGACTATTTCCAATGGTTGCCCGAATTTGACTGTTTAGTCAGCCCTGCCAATTCATTTGGCATGATGGATGGGGGCATGGATGCAGAAATTTTACAGTTTTTTGGTCGTTCCCTGATGACAAAAGTACAGCAGTACATCCTGGAAGAATTCCTGGGTGAACAGCCTGTTGGCACATCATTCATCTTGGAAACGGGTCATCCCAAACACCCTTTTCTGGCTCATACACCCACCATGCGAGTACCCATGTCTATTGCTGGTACGGATATCCCCTACATAGCAATGTGGGCAATGCTTTTAGCCGTTCGACGACACAATCAAAATGCCACCCGAAAAATTGATCAGATTGCCTGTCCTGGGTTAGGCACAGGAATAGGGCGAATTCCCTATGATGAAGCAGCTAGACAGATGGCAGTTGCTTATGACAACTTCTTACATCCACCCAAATTTCTCAATTGTATCGTTGCGGCTGAACGACAACTTCAGATTTGGGAAGGTGAACATTCAAGCTTTGCCTGAGTCGCGAGTCGGTGTGTACTTTGGAGCAGGTGGCGGGGGCAAGAGTAGCATTTGCTGATATCCAGGTTATGAAATTGAAAGCCACTCTTGCTTCATCCGTTACATAAGACTTACCCAAAGTTACCTAAAAATAGATTTCTTTGGTGCTTACTTCCTGCTTCATCCTGGCAGTGACGGCACTTAACCAGTCCACAGGCTTAACATTGGGTGTAACTCACCCTAGAAAGATGCCATGCTTGGTTTTTGCTTGTTTCATCTCTTGTGTATTATACATACTTCATGTTTCCAATTACATCACAGGGGTATATCGGGATGGCAGGATTTGTTCGCGAAGCGTTCTCGAAGAGTAGCTGCAATGGGTTGCCCCATGCTTCCTTAGCAGGGAAGTGCTTTCACCAATTCAGCCACCTCTCCAGATTGCCCCAAGGCGACTTGAACTTCTCTTTCTGCCTTGAGGGGGCAGCGTCCTAACCACTAGACGATGAGGCTGGAGCAGTAGGAGTAGCAGGGATCGAACCTGCGACTGGCACCTTATGAGGGTGCTGCTCTGCCGACTGAGCTATACTCCCAAAAATTGAGTGGGAGCAGCAGGACTTGAACCCGCAACCAGACGGTTAAAAGCCGCCTGCTCTGCCAGTTGAGCTATACTCCCCTCCCTCAAATAATCCGCTTCCTTTCAAGGTCAAGGTAGGAGCTGTCAGTATTTCCCTTCAACTCCTTGGCAACTTGACCTGATTCATCAATGTCATAGCCCCAACGGGATTTGAACCCGTGTCTTCTGAGCGAAAATCAGAGATCCTTGTCCCCTAGACGATGGAGCCAGATAGCGGGAGCGACGAGATTTGAACTCGCAACCTCAGACTCGACAGGTCTTTGCTCTAGCCATTGAGCTACGCCCCCACATTGATAAAAAAATGTGTTACATATTCAGTTTTCAAGGTTCGGTATGAGCGCTTGGAGTTAAGCTGTTTGGCTCTTTCACCTTCGCTCTTAAGTATATACTACAAATATACTACAGGTTCGTCAAGGGTTTGAGCAAAAAATTTTTTGGACTTGGCTCAAAACCTGATGGAGAGGACGATTCGAGCGCGATCGCACAACCCATGCCCCCACTAAAAAGCCCGGAACGATTCCGGGCAACTAACAGGGAACTTTTCAGGGTTACAGCTCAACTCGGCGGGTTCTTAGCCCGTTCTCATGATGGCGAACTCTAAACAAAAGTCTTGGCTTTGATAGGAAAAATCAGCTCGAACGTTTCCTGATTCGGCGGTTTTAGTTTCGGCTACAGCCGGAGTCGCGAATCCCATAGAGCCGATAACGATAATAGCTAATAAAAATAGTTTGTTCATTTTTCAGATTTAAAACAAGGGAACAGCGAACAGACGAAATTGAGGGTTCAACTTGAGAGTTTGTAGTCAGCGCTAAAGCGCTGCTGGCACTAAAGTGCCTACTACGAACCCCGTTTAAATCGAATGTCAACTAACTTGAGAGTTTGTAGTCAGTGCTTTAGCGCTACTGGCACTAAAGTGCCTACTACGAACCCCGTTTAAGTCAGTGTCATTTTGCCTCGGTCATGTTTTACTGAACCGTTATATCATTGCCTTGTTCCTTGCCTCCTGCCCCTCGCAGATTAGGATGTAGAGGGAGCATCTGTGCCAAACGAGAGAGTCATGAGTCAAACTGAACACATTCTTTCCCAACTACCGGGAGACGTCTTGGCAGGCTTGCGGAAGGCTGACCAATTCTGGCAAGCGTTGCGAGACGATACCACGTCGATTCCTCAGGTGGTTAAGGAATCAAAAGAACCCTTGGGAACCGTCGATTGGGATATCGTTATCTGTGGTGGTACCTTAGGCATTTTCCTGGGTGCTGCTTTGCAAAGGCGAGGCTGGCGCGTCGCCCTATTGGAACGGGGAATTCTGCGAGGGAGGGATCAAGAGTGGAATATTTCCCGCCCAGAACTTGAGGTATTCCTGGAACTTGACCTATTATCGCCTGAAGAATTAGAGGACGCGATCGCATCTGAGTATAACCCAGGTCGGGTTAGTTTTTTGGGGGGAGAGGATGTCTGGGTGCGGGATGTCTTGAATATTGGCGTTGACCCGGTTTTCCTTCTAGATACCCTCAAGTCCAAGTTTATCGAGGCTGGGGGTCAGCTTTTGGAAAAAACGGCATTCGAGGGGGCGGTGATTCATCCTGATGGAGTGCGCGTCGAGGCGGCGGGTGGGTTAAACACTCGGTTACTGATTGATGCGATGGGCAACTTTTCTCCCATTGTTAAACAAGTGCGACAGGGGGAAAAACCGGAAGGGGTTTGTCTGGTTGTGGGTAGTTGCGCTCAAGGCTTTACCCAGAATGATACAGGAGATTTAATTGTCTCTTTTACACCCATTCAGAATCAGTGTCAATACTTTTGGGAAGCGTTTCCCGCCAGAGATGGCAGAACCACCTATTTATTCAGCTATCTCGACGCCCATCCCCAACGCCCCAGTTTGGGTTTTTTTATGGAGGAATACTTCCGGCTATTGCCCGACTATCAGGGGGTGGAACTGTCGCAACTTGATTTTAAACGAGCGTTATTTGGCTTTTTCCCATCCTACAAAGAAAGCCCCATCAGAATGCCCTGGAATCGAATTTTGCCCGTGGGTGATAGCAGTGGCGCTCAATCCCCCGTCAGTTTTGGCGGGTTTGGTTCGATGGTGCGTCACCTCAAACGTTTAACAGAAGGCATCCAGGAAGCCCTTAGCGGCGACATTTTGACCCAAGACGCCTTGAGTCTACTGCAACCCTATCAGCCGAATATTGCCGTTACCTGGATGTTTCAACGGGCAATGAGTGTGGGCGTTGAGCAAAATATACCCCCCAATCAAATCAATGAGTTGCTGAGTGGCGTTTTTCAAACAATGGCACAGTTGGGGGATGACGTACTGCGTCCTTTCCTGCAAGATGTGGTGCAGTTTTCTGGATTATTCCAAACTCTAACACTGATTTCCCTAACTAAACCCGGACTGGTGACGCCTGTGATTCCCCAAGTTGGGTTAACCACCCTGTTAGATTGGATGGTGCATTACATAAATCTGGGTGTCTACAGTGGCTTATATCCATTAGGACAATTCATGAGTAAACCCGTACATCAATTACCCCCAACCCCCCAATACTATTACCACCGTTGGCTGGATGCATGGCGCTATGGTTCTGGGGGGGATTATTGAGTAGAGACGTAGCATGCTACGTCTCTACAAATTAATGGCTGGGTCATTGGTTATTGGTTATTGAAAGGCGACTTCGGACTAAGGACAAATGACGAAGGACTAAATAAGAAAGGATTATGAAGATATGGAAGCGCCTGACTGGAGGTGGGCGCAAACTTAGCATCACAACCAAGTTTGCGTTGGCATTTATTGCGCTACTGTTGTTGATTGGTATTGTGTCAATGACAGGCTTTGTCTCTCTGCGGCAAATGCGTAATGAGACCAAAGCGGTGCTTCTGACCAGTATTGAAGTTCAACGACGCGGGTTTGAAATGGATGCCGCGTTACGTAATGCTCGTCGCGTGGAAATTGATTTCTTTTTACGGTGGCCCAGTATTAATTTTTCCAGTACCAATCTGAATGAATTTCGCGACAAACACCGCCAAGAAATTGAAAAAGTTATCGATATTAGTAGCCAACTGCAAGAGCTTCTGGCTCAGGTTCAGGGGGGGATATTTAAACGGCAGAGTAATCCGGATTTGGTGGAGTATGTGGAAATTGTTGAGCAATATTCTCGCAGTTTCCAGGAAACGGTGGGTTTGGTGAGTAATTTGGGAATTGATAATGTTGGTGTACTCGAACAACTGGAACAAAATTTAACTCTATTGCGGAATCGCTTGGAACTAGCAGAGGCTCAAGAGTTTCTCGGATTAGTTAATCAAATGCAGTCCTATGAAAAGGAATATTTATCCACTCGTGAACCTGCAAGAATGGAGTTACTGACTAAAACAGCGCAACAATTACGTGAGCAAATTAACACCAGTGCTAAATTTAATGAAACGGAACGGAGACAGGCATTAAGATATCTCGATGCTTATCAATCGGTTGCTAAAGATATCGTTCGACTCGACAAGGAAATTCAGGACAAAATTCGCAATTTTGATCAACAGGCACAGGCACTAGCCGATAAATTAATCGACTTGGCAGATGCGGAGGCGGATCGAGCGCGTCGAACGATTAATGACACTAGTGAGACGGCGACGGTATTATTAGTGGCGGCTGTGTTAGTAGCATTAATTGCGGCAGTAATTATTGCCAGACAATTTGCTTCTGCGTTAACCACATTGGATCGGGAAACGGCAAAATCCGAACACTTACTACTGAATGTTTTACCAGAACCCATTGCCCATCGTCTGAAGCGAGAAGAACGGACGATCGCGGATCACTTTAATGAGGTGACGGTACTCTTTGCCGATATTGTCGGGTTTACCGAGTTGGCGTCTCACACCTCGCCGATTGAGTTGGTTGAGATTTTGAATGTAATCTTTTCAGAGTTTGATCAACTGGTTGAGGAACACCATTTAGAAAAGATTAAAACGATTGGTGATGCCTATATGGTGGTTGGTGGGCTACCGATGCCGATGCTCAACCATACCGAAGCGATCGCGGATATGGCGTTGGATATGCAACGGGTGATTGAGCAATTTTGTCAAGAAACTGGGAAATCTTTTAGTATTCGCATTGGTATTCATACTGGACCGGTGATTGCAGGGATTATTGGGATTAAAAAGTTTATTTATGATTTGTGGGGAGATACGGTAAATATTGCCAGTCGTATGGAATCCCACGGCTTACCAGGGAGTATTCAGGTAACGGAAGACACCTATAAGCGCCTCAAGCATCGCTATCATTTTGAAGATCGCGGTCCGATTCAAGTCAAAGGGAAGGGGCAAATGAATTGTTATTTGCTCACGGGGAGAAAGCAGAATTCGCCAACGATTGAATATATTGAATTATGAGCATTGATGGTTGACTGTGTATTATTACTTTATGAATCATTAGCGGCGACAGAACCACCTAAACAGGTTGATGTCGCCTTGCATTTTTTGGAGTTCCTGTTGGTGGCTTTGGGCAGTTTGGCGATACCATTGGCAGTAGGACTCGAATTCCTGCCGATACTGCGTTTCTCGGTGGAACTCTTGAGCGAGTTGGTAGGTGGCAAAAATATCTGCAGCAGGTGGAGGGGTGGGGAAAATTTGGCGGAATTCCTCTGACATGGCGATTAGGGTGGTTGGGTACAAGTCAAATCGCCCACGGCGTTTAGTTTAGGGTACTCTATATCCGGCTGAGTGTCCAAGGCGCGATCGCGTCACTGGTTACTCGTTACTTGAATTTCCGTCTGTAGCTCAATCTCTGGTTCTACTTGAGCTTCGACGAGTGCAGCATAAATCGGAATATTAGATTCTACAGCTTCAAAACTTACAACTAGAGAGTACGGAGCGTTAGCATCTGGATCATTATTCCAGCCTTCATGTCCAACTACTGCTATACAGAAAGCGTCTCTAAGATTATAAGATTTGACCATAGCCCAATCTTTCTGAAGAGTTCCTGCACTTCTGGATACACCCTGAGTTTTTCCATGATTTTTCTGTCTTTTACCGAGAGTCCAACTAAAAAGTTTATCTCCTTTTTCTGCATCATCTGGAGCATCATACTCTTTCAAAACTCTTGCCAGGAAACTATCTGGATCTTCCCCTCTTTTACTACACTCCCAGTCAGAACCCAAGACTTTGAGTTTTGTTCATCAATGGCTGTTCTTAGAAGTGAATGCCTTTCTTGTATACCACTATCTATAATGCATACCTTGGGAGCATTAGATTGAGGCGGTTGTAGAATCAAGGGGGGTTCGTTGACGTTAGATACGCTTTGTTGCCTTATTTCTGCAAACTGATCAGGTTCACTAACATCAAAAATAAAGGGAAAATTAAAAACTAAATCTTTTAACCCCTTACCAGAAATTTGAATCCGACACGAAAAGCTATCTGGTGATTTGGCAAGTCGAGGTATATTTGATTCGACAAAGGAAATGATAACTTGCCCCTTATAGGCTTCATCTTGAATAAATTTAATAAAACCCTGTTGTCTTTCATCGGCTAAATCATCCCATTCTTCATAAGTTAAACTTCGTTTGTCAAGCCAATCATTGACTCGTTTATTAAATTTTTCATTACTTTCATCGGGTTTACGCTTTGGATAATCAGACAACTTTACCTTAGTTCCAATACAAGCAATACCTACATCAACAATGTATATCTGATCATCTTTAACCTGGTTCCAGTGGGCTAGTAGTTCAGGAGAAAGAATATATTCTGGTTTTTTAAATCCCTCAATAATATCCCATATTTCTGAAACTTTTTTCCCACCCCATTCCTCATTAATGAATTTCTCAATCTTATTTCGCAGATCACTCAATTCTAAATCGGCTGAAGCACCAATAATATATCCATTTTCTAATTCAGCAATTACTTCAATACCATACGTCTTCAAATCATCTGGATCAAAAGCATCAGGGTCAATCTGTAAAATAATCCGTTGAGCATCAGGGAGTGGAGGTTTTTCCTCTTCCTCCCGCTTCTGTTGAATATCTTGCCACGCCGAGACGATAGATGCTGTTGAATTCTTGAGTCTATTTCCATGTCCCCAGCGATCACTGAGGTTTGTAGTGGTTTGAGGATTTGGTTTTCTCCCTCCAGAGGTAAATACAGCAGTTCCTTCCCTGGTCAATCTAAGCGGGATATGAGGAAAATCAACCATTTAGTTCTCCAAACAAGCTCATAATTTTTTCTAATAAATCTTGATTTCTTTGATTGCTTCTTCCAGGTGTTCCTGAATCACTAACCCCTCTCGATCAAGAATCGCTCGTTTCGCCGCATCTTGTGCTACTCTCACAGCTTGAGCCGCAGAAAAACCATTCATCTGCTTAATGATCTCAAACCAGTTAATTGAGCCAACTTCAATAGCAGACAACGTTTGCTTTAATATAAATTCTAGCTCCTGTTCTCCGGGTAAGGGTACTTCAATTAAGTCATCAAATCGTCTCCAAAGTGCTGTATCTAAAGACTTGTTCAGATTAGTCGCCGCGACTAAAAGACCAGAAGAGGGTTCGTACTCATCTAGGATTTGTAGAAATGTATTTACAACTCGCTTTATTTCTCCGACTTCTTGAGTATCCTGTCGTGATTTAGCGATAGAGTCACATTCATCAAGAAACAGCAAACATGGCTCTTCTGAAGCCTTATCAAATACGACGCGCAAATTACTGGCAGTTTCTCCCAAAAAAGACGATACCATGGCATCAAAGCGAACTTTAAGCAGAGGTAAACCTGTGTTCCTGGCTAAACGTTCAGCTCCCAGCGTCTTTCCGCAACCAGGGAAACCATACAGGAGAATTTTTTGCCGATAACGTAGTCCATAATGAGCCAGTCTATCTCTTGCCGCATACTCACGCTCAATACGCTGGAAACGTTTCTCAATCGCTTCAGGTAATACCATCTGATGTCGCAGTTTCTCCCTCGGTATGACAGTAACTAAGGGAAGATTGAATCGCTTACTGGTTGGCAGTTCACTGAGAGCCTGTAGATTGTCTGATACAACAGAGGTTGGCTTGCCGTTAGAAGTCGGCTTATCTTTCTGGCTCTTTTTCTTGATATTATCTAGCTGATCAGCAAGCAGCGTGTGTCCTTTCTTACGCTCTTCCTCAATCACTAGGTACGTCAGCTTGTCGATCGCCTCTGTGTCGGAACTCGCGATCGCTCTAAAAAGTCTCTTGAGAAGCTCTGCTTTCATAGCCCCTCTCAATATAAGGGGTTGTACTGCACTATAGTATCCTAAAATAGTACATAAGTACCAAATTTGATAACTTTCTTTGCTGAAGCTATCGCTGAAAAAGGCTCCCTAGAAACAGAGAGCCTTTCTGATTGTAAGGCACGGCAGTGCCGTACCCCTACGAAATGACTATCCCTAAAGCGCCTTAGCCTTAGCCACGATATTATCCACCGTGTAACCAAACTTCTCTAAAGCCACGTCACCGGGAGCCGATGCGCCAAAGCGATCAATACTAATCGTGTCACCTTCAGCGCCAACATAGCGACACCAGCCAAAGCTAGAACCCGCTTCCACCGCTAACCGCTTGGTTACCGCTTTGGGTAATACAGATTCGCGATAGCTTTCATCTTGTTCCTCAAACAGTTCCCAACTTGGCATAGAAACCACGCGAACTTTCTTGCCATCACCCCGGAGTTGTTCTGCTGCATCAACGCAGATGTGAACTTCGGAACCTGTGCCAATTAAAATGATGTCAGGTGTGCCATCGCTATCCGATAAGATGTAAGCACCTTGGGCAACAGCATCAATTGAACTTCCCTCTAAGTTAGGTAGCCCTTGCCGAGACAGTGCTAACAGACTGGGTGTTGCTAAACCCTGGGCAGGTTTTGCCTTCTCAACCGCTACCTTGTAGGCTCCAGAGGTTTCATTGCCATCGGCTGGACGAATCACGATTAAGTCGGGAATCGCTCGCAGGGTAGGAATATGCTCAATCGGCTGGTGCGTCGGACCATCTTCCCCTAATGCCACGGAGTCATGGGTCATCACCCAGATTACCCCAGCGTGGGATAGGGCGGAGAGGCGAATTGATGCCCGCATGTAGTCGGTGAAGACTAAGAATGTGGCACCGTAAGGAATCAAGCCAGACTTATGCAGGGCAATCCCATTACAAATCGCTCCCATACCATGTTCGCGAACCCCAAAGCGGAGGTTGCGATTTTCATAGGCACCTTTTTGGAAATCCTTGGAGGATTTCAGCAAGGTTTTGTTGGAAGGGGCTAAGTCAGCCGAACCACCAATGAGTTCTGGTAGTACCCCAGCCATGGCGTTGAGGGTTGCGCCCGATTGATTCCGAGTAGCATCTTTCTTATCCTGGGGGGTGTAGGCGGGTAGGGCTTTCTCCCAGTTTTCGGGCAACTTACCGCTAGCCATCCGTTCCACTACGGCAGCTTCTTCTGCGTATTCAGTTTTATAACGGGTGAAGAGTTTGTTCCACTCTTCTTCGTACTCAGCGCCGCGATCAACTGCCTTACGGAAATGCTTCAGGGCGTCTTCGGGTACCTCGAATTCTGGATACTTCCAATCCAGATGTTCACGAGTGGCTTTCACTTCGTCTGCACCTAACGCCGCACCATGGACACCGTGGGTATTGGCTTTGTTGGGGGAACCGAAACCAATGGTGGTGGTGACTTTAATTAAGGAGGGCTTATCGGTAACTGCTTTCGCTGCTTCAATTGCTTTGTGAATCGCGTCCAAGTTGGTGTTACCATCGGGAACATGCTGGACATGCCACCCATAAGCCTCAAAGCGCTTGCCCACATCTTCGGTAAAGGCAAGGTCGGTGGAACCATCAATGGAGATATGGTTATCATCGTAGAGGGCAATCAGTTTGCCCAGTCCCAGGTGTCCGGCTAGAGAACAAGCTTCCCCAGATACGCCCTCCATATTGCAACCATCACCTAAAATGACGTAGGTGTAGTGGTCGATAATTTGGCAATCGGGTTTATTAAACTTGGCAGCTAAATGTGCCTCTGCCATCGCTAACCCCACACCATTGGCGATCCCTTGTCCTAAAGGTCCGGTGGTGACTTCTACCCCTTGAGTCATGAAGTTTTCTGGGTGACCGGGAGTCTTGGATTCCCACTGACGGAACTGCTTGAGATCATCAAGGGTAATGTCATCATAGCCGGTCAGATAGAGCAAGGCGTACTGTAACATACAGCCATGACCCGCTGACAAAACAAAGCGATCGCGGTTTAACCAGTTAGGGTTTTTCGGGTTGTACCGCATCAGCCGATCCCACAGCACAAACGCCATCGGTGCTGCGCCCATTGGCAATCCGGGATGACCGGAATTAGCTTTCTCTACGGCGTCTATCGCCAGAAAGCGGATGGAATTAATACAAAGTTCTTCGAGAGATTGGGTTGCAACGACCATAGGTGTTATCTAATGACTCCAGGAAACTAGGGTTTAACGCAAAATTTTTTCCGTAAAGCGAGGGTTACTCTTTCCCCAAGGATACACTTATCATCCCATTAGGGGGATCGATGATCAAGACTGCTTGGTATAAGCTTGGCTAAAATTTGGCGATTGGGGTGTTGGGTCGGCTGAGATAGTGCCGATGAATTGACACTCTCCGCCCTACAAGGACGGAGATTCTTCATTCCATTGCTGGGAAGTGTAAGCAGGATTAACCGCAATGGTTTTCGGTCAAAAAGGATGCGATCGCACAATATTTTTTTTCGCAACGTTTCGACTGACTCATCCCCGAATCACTACGAGACGTAGCATGCTACGTCTCTACAAAGGTTTGTATTTCTTGAAGACTAAGGTGACATTATGACCGCCAAAGCCAAAGGAATTGGATAGCGCCACATCGACGGTTTGCTGACGGCTTTGATTGGGGACATAATCAAGATCGCAGTCTGGATCAGGATTTTCTAGATTAATCGTCGGCGGAATTTGGTCATGGGCTACCGCCAAGACTGATGCCACGGATTCGATGCCCCCAGAACCTCCTAACAGATGACCTGTCATCGATTTGGTGGAACTCACGGCAATCTTGTAGGCATGATCGCCCAAAACCTTTTTAATCGCAGTGGTTTCTGTGGGATCATTAACGGGTGTACTCGTCCCGTGGGCATTAATATAGCTGACATCTTCAGGCTGCAATCCCCCATCCTTGAGTGCCAACTGCATTGCCCGGACTGCCCCTTCACCACCGGGTACGGGTGAGGTTATATGATAGGCATCACAGGTCATGCCATACCCGACCATTTCGGCATAAATCCGCGCCCCTCGACTCAAGGCGTGTTCTAGTTCTTCCAGGATTAAAATGCCTGCCCCTTCACCCATGACAAAGCCATCGCGATCGCGATCAAAGGGGCGACAGGCGTGTTCCGGGTCATCATTGCGAGTAGACAGGGCTTTTGCCGAAGCAAACCCCGCTACGGATAACGGAGTTACAGCGGCTTCGGTTCCCCCACAAATCATCGCCTGGGCATACCCCCGTTGAATCAAGCGAAAGGCATCTCCTACCCCATGGGCGCCAGAGGCACAGGCGCTGACTGTACAGGTATTTGGTCCCTTTGCCCCGGTATGAATTGCCGTAAGTCCGGCTGCCATATTGGCAATCATCATCGGAATCATAAACGGACTACAGCGATCGGGACCGCGATTCAAGTAGACCTCTTGTTGGTCTTCCATGACTTTAATCCCGCCAACCCCGGTGCCAATAACGACACCCACCTGTTCTGCGTTCAGTTCATTAATGACAAACTTCGCATCCGCGATCGCTTGTTTGCTAGCCGCGACTCCAAATTGGGCAAAGCGATCCATCCGCTTAGCTTCTTTGCGATCCATATAGTCATGGGGATTAAACCCCGTGACTTCGCCAGCAATTCGACAGGCATGGCGAGAGGGATCAAACCGGGTAATTGTACTAATCCCATTCCGCCCACCTAAAAGTCCATCCCAATACTCCGCCAGGGTATTGCCGATGGGAGTGATCGCGCCTAAACCTGTAATAACAACGCGCTTGAGTTCAATGTTTGTCATGATGCCAATAAAACAGGGAAACTGCCCGATAACGCAGAACTTGGTCGAGAAGACAACCGCTGATTAAGCCGCCGCTTCTGTTTTTGAGCTGATATAGTCCACAGCCGCTTGGACTGTGGCAATCTGTTCGGCGGCTTCGTCTGGAATCTCGATATCGAACTCTTCCTCTAAAGCCATAACCAATTCCACCACGTCCAAGGAGTCGGCGTTGAGATCATTGGCAAAGTTAGCTTGAGGGGTTACGTCACCGGGTTCAACTTCCAGTTGTTCCGCAACTATTTTTTTGACTCTATCGAAAATTTCTTGGTTCATTTACTTGTATACCTCAACCGAGTTGCTAGAACGTTATCAAGTTATGTTACTTGGTTCCTTTGCACTTTCTCATCTTATCCGAAAGGGGGATCATCCAACCCATCGGTAGTCGCTTCGCCAACTGGCATCCAGTTGGGCTAATCATCATATCATGTTCATGGTACTGGCGAAGCAAAAAGCTAGCGACGTGGCAATTAACCATGAACATCAACACTCTGATTCTGTTCACCGCACTTACGGTCATTCCCTGGCAGACGATTAGGTTTATTCTCGGCAAGCTGGCGATCGCCGCCCTAGGTGCCTGTCTCCTTTATGTCCTCCTATTTTATGGGCTGCGCTCCATTTTTCGGAAGTTTGAGAGCGATATTGCCCTCGTCACCCTGAATGTCTCCGCCTATCCCATCCTGAGCATTTTCATTCTGGTCAGTTTAAAGGTTTCCTTTGCCGATCTTGATTCTGGGGATACCATCGGCTGGTTTGATCGCCTGCTGACAGCCAGCATTATTATCGCAGTCAGTTATTGGTTCATTCAGTTATTTATTCAAGTTTTTGTCTACTACCTCAAAGATTACGCCCGACAAACAGAAGCGATGTGGGACAACGTGCTGCTGCCTCTCCTTGAAGGGGTTGTCCCGTTTGTGATTTTTCTGCTGGCTAGTGCTTTTGTTCTCCAATCTTTTGGTGTTGATTTAACTGGGATTTGGGTCACATTGGGTGGGGCAACGTTTATTATCGGGTTTGCAGTTAAAGATATTTTGGCAAACTTCTTTAGCGGTATTGTTCTATTGATTGATACGCCATTTCAATTTGGTGACATCCTGGAGTTAGAAAATGGCTCCATTGGTATGCTGCGGAAAATTGGCGTGCGCGTCACTCAACTTTATATGTTTGATGACCGCAGTGAAATTTATATTCCTAATAGCATTTTACAAGGTCAATTGATCACCAATTTAAGTCGCCCGATCCCCCATTACTTCTACGCATTGCCGATAGAAATACCTCCGGAATGTGATTTAGAGGCAAGTCAGCATCTCATGTGGGAAATTGTTTTTGCTCACCCGGATACATTAGGAGATTTTGAAAAAAAGTTAAGCCATATCGATAAGTTTTACATTGTTGATAATTTAGGCACAAATTTTGCCTATAAAAAATAAATTGGTCGTCAGCGTCTAAGTCTGGAAAATGATGTCAACCTCAAACTCGAAGATATTGAGCAAGCGTTAAGCTGTTCGGCATTTAAACCTTAATGTCAATAATGGCGAAAGCCTTGTAGTGCGAGCATCTTGCTCGCTACTAATACCCAATTTAAATGCATGACAGCTTAGAAGCTCTGATGGTAATAATTCAATTTGCAGAAAAAGGCGGTCTAAATGCTGAAGAAATTGAAACGATACAACAAGAATATGATGGCATTCTTCAAGAAGTGGGTCTAGAAATTGTGCCAATACGGCAGACTAAACGGATTATTTTTGAATTAGAAGAAAATGAATCGCAAGACACATTAATTGGTTTGGTGCGGGAATGGTATCGCATTTGGTTAAGAGATCCAGATTTGCGCGATGAAGATCAATATATTTTACCTGACGAATGGGAGCGAAAAATTGAACTGTTAAAACGACGATTTCAACGAGTTTTTCAGAAAATTAGTAATCCTCATCGGGAAGAAACGCGGCTCGATGATTATGTCATGGATTTAGTGAAATGGTTGCGGGAGCGATTTAAACAAGCTAGAAGTCAACGGCAAGAACCGAAAATTAGGATGAAGGGAACATCCCAATATGAGGGGTTTACTTTAATTCAATTCACCATTGAATTCTATTTGGATAATGCCAAGCTAGAAGACTTTAGACGGGGTAGTCGCGTAAGCAGTGAAATTTATCAAGAAGTGATGCGACATGTTAAAGATAGTTACCCACCGGTTAAACCCTAAACAAAAGCGCAACAATGCAGAATGTTTTAGGACTTTAAGGGAAAATTATTTAAGCCATACAGGAGGTTACTCAGTATCACTTGTAAGTAGTCGGACTTTGATTAATGTTAACGTTTGAGAACAGGAAAAAATAAGGATTTTAGGCTTGTTAACATTGTTGTCACAGCGTACAGAATTTATGTCCAGGTATTTACCAAGGAAAGTAAATCAGTTGAATTGAGGAACTTTTTCCGAAAGGTATGAGTCTAGTGGCTCAGAGTTTTTATCTGTGGCTAGCCGCGACACCCGCCGATAAGTCAAGTTATTAGCTTATAGCTTAAGTCAATTAAAGTTAACTGTTGAGATGAGTGAACAGGGAACAGGGAACAGTAAGGGTTTGAGGGCGATTTACTTGCACTTAATATAGCACCGTTTTCTTTTGTCCAACTACTTATTTGCAAATCAAGTAGGCATGACTATGAAATTAAACCAGAGAATTAGATGGATGGGTATAGCGTTAGCAAGTGTAACCGTAGCCTGTTCAGCAACATCACAGACAATAGGTAACTCGGCGATTCGTACCGATAAATTAATCTACTATGCCGAGATTGTAAATAATCCTCAAGCCGGGGTTGGATTGACAATTGAAACTGAATATACGAATACGACAGGCAATACTGTTTATTTAATAGGTTGTCACCAACCATCTGCGCCTCAATTACAAAAATATAGGGATGGGGAATGGGTAACGGTATATTCTCCGGTAGAGAATCAATGTTTAAGTCCACCTTGGAAAATTCCTCCGGGAGAGACATACCGAGATACTTATCAGGTTTATGGTTATTTGCCTGGATATAATACTGCACCTACGTTTGACGCTACCATTCCGGGTCGGTATCGATTAGTTCGGGACATTTATCAACAATTATCTGATCCGGTAAATGAAGCCGAATTATTACCGTTGTCGGAACGTATATCGAATGAATTTAAAATTATTAATGATGTTGAGTAAGTAGGTGGACACAATTAACGTTAACTGTTGAGATACTGTCTTTGATATTATCTTCGCTTAAACAGGAGGAGAGGGCGACCCGAGCAAATTGAGTGGACTACCGTTGTTAATTGATGCAAGTGGGTCGCCCCTACAGGGTGTTAATTGATGCAAGCAGGTCGCCCCTACAGGGTGTTAATTTATGTCAGCGGGTATCTACCACTTAATCTTTGGTTCTGGGCGTACCATTGGCGGCGACAACCTCATCTCTGGGATTTTTCAACAATCCGGTTAATAGAGAGGCGGGATGCTGTTGATGGGGCCAAGCAAAGGCGTGACGAAAGGCAGCATCTTGACAGGCTTGCATTTGCTCGAAATCAATTATATCTTGAGTTAATAGGTTTTCATACTCAAAGGGTAAGCGCACATTATTTAATCCGGCGTTATCGGTACAAATGGCAATATCCACCCCCGCCTCGAAACAGGAATCAAAGACGACTTTCAGTTGATAAATATCCTCCAGTGTTCCTGTTTTTAGGTATGTCGTGGGACAGACTTCTAAACATTGCTGGCGCTGGGCAACTTCTTTTAACAACTCTGGATACTTCAAGGGAATATGAATTCCATGACCAATCCGCATTAAATAGGGTAACAGTTCCGGATAACAACCGTCGCTGGTTTCGTAGAGATGACCGGTTGTATTCAGACCGAGCGATCGCGCATACTGATAGAGTCCAACAAATTCCGCTAACCGTTCCCCATAATGGGCATCTCCTCCTGCCAAATCCACCCCACAGACATAATCCTTCCTTTGGGCAGCGAGATCCACAATTGCCTTATTCACCGCATAGGGAAGCCGCGCATGCATACAGAGAATTTGACTCGTCACCATCGGATAATCCTGGACTTGACTGGCTTGTCCGACAATCTCCACAATCTGCGCCATCTGATCAATCCGTTCCGATTGACTCAATTGTTCCGATGTGCGTAAATAAGGCGTATACCGCAGTTCTAAATAGGCTAAATTCTCAAAGATATACGCGCCGCGAATTAAGCGATAAATAAAATAGGGTAAGGTTTGCACCGTTTGCACATGTTCGACTAACGTGTGCAGTTCCAAATACTCGTCTAATGTGTTGCGCGATCGCGTGTAAAATTCCTCAAAGTCGTCATAGTCGGCAAATTTATGGGTCAACGGATCAGTTTGGCGTTGAAAATATCGCCAGAGAATCCGAGGAACCACTGAACCCCCCAGATGACGGTGTAATTCTGCGTATAATGGCATACAATCTCCTGGTCATTTTCAGTCTTGGCTGGACAGACATGTCACCACGACTTAGATCAACGGTAGCTTTTGTAAAAAAAAATTGCAGCAACTCTAATTATTGCAACAGTAATTTACAATTCCCCTTTTTCCATTCTCACCAGCTAGAATAACCTCAAGGACTTAGAGAACTGGATGCCATGACCACCGCTAACCCTGAAAACAGCACTGCCTCTCATCCCTCTCAGTGCTATTGCCTTAACCCCGATTGTCAGCATCCAGAGAATCCGCGAGATGCCGTCAGTTGTCACAGTTGCGGTTCAGAGTTACTATTATCCGATCGCTATCGGGCAATTCATCCCTTGGGACAAGGTGGCTTTGGCAGAACCTTTCGCGGCGTGGATGAATCCAATCCCAATCACCCCGACTGTGCGATTAAGCAGTTTTTTCCCAAACACTCAAGCACCACGAATCAGGAAAAAGCTGCCGAACTATTTGAACAAGAAGCCCAACGCTTAAAAACGCTGGGACATCATTCCCAAATTCCCCAATTATTAGATTATTTTAGCCAAGACAACCGTCAGTATTTAGTTCAAGAATTTATCCACGGACAAAACCTAGCCGCTGAACTCGCCAGCGTTGGACCCTTCAGTGAATTAAAAATCCGCCTGCTGTTGCGCGATTTATTACCTGTTCTCCAGTTTATCCATAGTCATCAGGTCATTCACCGGGATATTAAACCGGAAAATATTATTCGTCGTCCGGGTTATGGCAATCTCGTTTTAGTGGATTTTGGCGCCGCCAAGTTTGCCACAGAAACTATTCTGGAACGCACCGGAACGGTGATTGGTTCAGCCGCCTACACCGCCCCGGAACAGGTGCGCGGAAAAGCTGTTTTTGCCAGTGATTTATACAGTTTAGGCGTTACCTGTATTCACCTGCTGACGCAAATACCGCCCTTTGATTTATTGGATAGTCATGAAGATGCTTGGGTATGGCAGGATTATTTAAACGGGAACAGGTCAATCAGTAAACCCTTAGCCAAGATTCTGAATACTCTGCTGCAACGTGCGACCAAACGGCGCTATCAGTCGGCGGAAGCGGTATTAAAGGATTTAAACCCTTCTCAGCGTGGAAGCAAGGTAACACAATGGTTGGTGGCGAGTACGGTATTGATTGTGGGATGGGCGGGAATTCGGTATCTGGTATCACCTGTCACCCAGCAGGTTTCTACCCGTAACCCAGTGGTTACGAATCCGATTCAGGAGAAGTCACCAACACCATCATCGACTCAAACTGGGGGACTTTTCGCCACAATTAATGGACAACAGCAGGTATTCCCTTTAGAACATACCCAAGTCGCCACAAAAATTACTGGGAATGTGTCGCGGGTGGAAGTTACTCAAACCTTTACTAATCCCTTTGATCATCCCTTAGAAGCCGTCTATAAATTCCCCCTCCCTGATGAAGCGGCGGTGGATGATATGGAAATTCAACTGGATGATCGGATTATTCGCGGCGTGATTAAGAAACGCCAGGAAGCCAAGCAAATTTATGAGAAAGCGAAAAAAGCAGGAAAAACGGCGGGGTTATTAGAACAAGAACGGGCAAATGTGTTTACTCAGTCGCTGGCGAATATTAAACCAGGGGAAAGTATTCAGGTAACGATTCGCTATACCGATAGCCTGAAATTTGAGGGCGGGGATTATGAGTTTGCGTTTCCGATGGTAGTCGCACCGCGATATACGGCTGGGAATAGTGTGGGTAGCGCTAAAGCGCCGACTACAAACTCTGTTGGTAGTAAGCACTTTAGTGCCAGCAGCGCTAAAGCGCCGACTACAAACAAAACGCTGATGACAAACGTGGCTTATGCAGCGGAGGTTAATCCCCCAATTGCACCGCCAGGACGATCCGGTCATGATATTGATGTGACCGTCGAAATTGATGCAGGTGTACCTATCAGTAGTGTGCGATCGCCCTCTCATCCGGTTACCACCCAACAGACGAGTTCCACGGTACGGGTAGAACTGGCAGATCAAGAGACGATTCCGAATAAAGACTTAATTTTACGCTATCAAGTCGCAGGTGCAGACACGCAAGCCACAGTCTTAACCCAAGCCGATGAACGGGGGGGTCATTTTGCCACCTATTTAATCCCGGCGATTGAGTATCAACAGAATGAAATTGTCCCCAAGGATGTGGTGTTTCTCGTGGATACCTCTGGATCACAATCCGGTTCCCCCATTGTCCAATCCAAGGAATTGATGCGCCAGTTTATTCAGGGATTGAATCCCCAGGATACGTTTACGATTATTGATTTTGCCAATAGTACGACTCAGTTATCGGATAAACCGTTAGCGAATACACCCCAGAACCGGAAAAAAGCCCTCAATTATATTAATCGCCTCGATGCCAATGGCGGCACCGAGTTAATGAATGGGATTGACACCGTATTGAATTTCCCGGCTGCACCTGCGGGACGGTTGCGGAGTGTTGTATTATTAACTGATGGCTTAATTGGCGATGATGAACAGATTATTGCTGAAATTCGCGATCGCCTCAAGCCAGGAAATCGCTTGTATAGTTTTGGCGTGGGGTCTTCGACGAATCGCTTTTTAATTGAACGGTTAGCGGAATTGGGGCGCGGAACCGCTGAAGTGGTTCCCCCGAATGAATCGGCGGAGGTTGTCGCCCAGGAGTTTTTCCAAGAGATTAATAATCCCGTCTTGACGAATATCCAAGTCAGTTGGGAGGGGACAGGAAACGCGCCGGAATTCTATCCTCAAAAGGTACGGGATTTATTCGCCAACCAGCCCTTAGTCGTATTTGGACGCAAAGGCGATCGCACGAATGGCAAACTTAAGATTAGCGGCACGGTGGCGGGAGGTCAACCCTACGAAACCAGCTTAGATGTGAACTTTGACGAGGTACGCGGGAATGGTGCGATCGCGCAACTGTGGGGACGGGCGCGGATTAAGGCATTAATGAATCAAATGTATGGTCGTGAAACGCCAGAGGTAGTTGAAGCGGTGACGGATACAGCACTCAATTATCGCTTAATGTCCAAATATACGTCATTTGTAGCGGTTACCGAAGAAATCCGAGTCGATAGCAAGGATGGTAAAAAAGTCGATGTACCCGTTGAGACTCCTGAAGGAATGGATAATCAAGGAACAGATACACCATCGAGTGGAAACACCGCTAGTGTACCAGAACCGGATCAGATTATCGGGAATCTCTTTACCCTGCTGTTATTGATAGTTGTCTTTGGGATCAAGCCGTTAAAGAAGGTAATCATAAAAATTCGTTCGTAGGGGCGCACAGACGTGCGCCCGAAAATTCCCCAAGGGAATCCCAAGAATTTGAATTAGGACGTTGTTTTGTCAATTTAATCAGGGCGGGTTTCGTTGATAAGTTATCGGTTTCCCCATTAATTGAGTCCCTAAACCCGCCCGATGTCATAAAAAGTAAGGATATTTACCCCCTGCAACCTTATGGCAGACTAAACCAAAAATCAATACTGCAATCAGCGAAAATAGTAAAGAACCCTGTCCCAAATGCCAGTAAGCAAATGCCTCTTGCTCTGATAGGGCGACAAGTACCGCCATCAGCGCCACCCGCATCCCGTTAATCACAAAACCGATAAAAACGGCAAAAATGGGTAGTAAAACCTTCTGTTTTAATCCCGTTGGCACAAGAACTAAAAAAATCAAGGCAATGCCTAAAAGCTGAACCATAAGCTTTAAACCAGCACAGCCATTGTAAACTTCAATACTCCCCGTAGGTAAACTAACAATAACCCCTTCACGCTTAACCTCAAAGCCCAATAGCCAGAGAAAACCACTGGTAAACTTAGCGGTTAACAAGGATAAGTTAAGAACTGGATAAACCAGTTGTCTCCAAGGAACTGCAATAAACCCCAGCAGTAGCCATTCTTGATTGTATTGTTTTAATCCCTTAAACCCAGATGCTAGTAACGCTAACGCCAATCCTGACATCAACGGGAAAAGTGGCAGAAAAACGTCATCGTCAACTACGTTTGTACTTTTAAACAGAATCCCAGCTATCAGCAAACCTGCCAAACTACTGGATAATGGACTGCTGTGCCAGGTTATTTTATCGCGCTTCATCCACAGCAACCCTAAAACCACACATCCAAACAGGAGGCTGGCGCTGAATAGATTATTATTATTGCTTCTCGATACTAACGTGAAATGCAGTGTGATTAAACCCGTGGCGATACCCAATAACCAAAATTGGTTAGATTTCAGGGGATTGAGTTGAGTCATGATTCAGCAACTGGGAACTCAAGCGGCTTCGATGCAAATACCCATAAGTTAACACACAAAACAATAAATCATGCTTTTCCTTTGTGGCGAAAGTATCAAACTGTAAAGCTACTATTTTCACTCATCCCATCAATGGTGTAATCTAGTAGCGGCACCATGATACTTTCCATGTCATCCAGCGCTCTCTCACGCTGGCTTTTCTGAGATGGCGTGCCAATTTTTTGTCAATAATCGCTAAAATACATGGCGGTTATCACCAAATATGTCCCAAAAGCCCAGCGATCTCTCCTGTTGGTTTCTTAGAGTTCACCAGGATGGAATTAGCCTGAAGGTGAAGCGTTCCATCGGTGAAGTCGCCGAGTTTTGGAAGCGCGATCGCTATCATGGCAAATGAATACTGGGTAGAAGGTTCCAAGCGGAAGACAGAAGACAATGGGTAGAAGGTTCCAAGGGCAAAAAAACCAAAGCTATTTGAGTTCCCTCCCCTTGGTAAGGGGAGGGTTAGGGAGGGTCAAATCAAGGTAACTTGAAAGTTTATAACACTACAGAGCCACGGGCGTCGGACAAGCCACATTAGTTCCTCCTAGACCACAATAGCCATTGGGATTCTTGGCTAAGTATTGCTGGTGATAGCCTTCTGCATAGTAAAACTCTGGAGCATCAACAATTTCTGTGGTGATTTCTCCATGACCCGCCTCGCTCAACGCTTTTTGATAGGCGTCTCGTGAAGCTTCTGCGAGTTTCTTTTGACTATCGGAATAGGTATAAATTCCCGAACGATATTGAGTACCCGTGTCATTTCCTTGGCGCATCCCTTGAGTGGGATTATGACTCTCCCAGAAAACTTTCAGCAATTGCTGATAATTGATCACCTTGGGGTCAAATACGACGCGCACGACTTCATTGTGACCGGTCATCCCGGTACAGACTTCTTGATAGGTGGGATTAGGCGTTATCCCGCCTGCGTACCCCACAGCCGTGACAAACACTCCCTCTTGTTGCCAAAATCGGCGTTCCGCCCCCCAGAAACAGCCCATGCCAAACATCGCCATTTCCATACCCTCGGGGTAAGGGGGTTTAAGAGGATTGCCGTTGACATAGTGGTTGGCTGGAACGGACATGGGTTCTTCCCGCCCCGGTAACGCCTCTTCGGGTTTAGGCAGGCTGAGCTTTTTGCCAAATCCGCCAAATCCAAATAACACCATAAAATTACAACTCCGATTTTGCTGCTATATCTTTACTTTACTTAATATTCGTCATTGGTCATTGGTCAAGTCGGGGCGGGTTTAGTTACATCTGGGTGTAACCGAAAAGATAGTAGTGAAACCCGCCCCTACACAATTTCCCCATCTTCCCCATCTTCCCCATCTTCCCCATCTCCCCCATCTCCCCCTGCTCCTGATAACTGATAACTGCTTACTGTAAAGATTTAATGAAGCGTCCTGATAGACACCTTTGTGAATGTAGTTTTGTAAAGACCCCGGAAAAAGTCCTGATAGCTGTCAGCCGTCTGGCGGTGGACACCTAATCTGGATTCTGACCCCGGAGCATTCTACTGATTGAGGTGCGTACTACGATGATACTCCATTCGCTTTGTGCAACGAATCATCCCCAAAAACCATTGAAGCTGATCATTTGGGAACCGGCGGAAATAACGACCGAGCGTCTTAAGCCTTTTTACTTCAAAACCAACTATCTTTGTGAGAATTTGACAGAAGCGATGCAGATTCTGGCTCAAATCCAACATAGTAGTAGAGATTTACTACAACCCGCTTGACATCTTCCAGGGATGAAGACTGGAGATTCTAGACGAGTGTTAGGTGGGGATGCAAGGTTCAATTTCTCTATCTTCACTTTCCAATGTGGGTTAAATTGTGGCATGATTTTCTCAATATAGAAGAGTAAAAAATCATGCAACCGAACTTGGCAAAACTTTTTTTCTGGCTATTCGGTTTCACCGCTTCGTCCCTGCTGTGTAGTGGTTTATCCGCTCAAGCCCAGACGCCAGATTCCGCCTACTATGGTTATATAACCGTTACTCCCTCTGACTCGGCTCAATCGTCTGGCTCAACGACCGATAACACCCAACCCACACTGGTTTTGGTTCAACCCCAAACTGTCGCCGCCACTCCAGAGGTAGCACAAGTCCCTGTGGTTAATCCCCTAAAAATATTGGGACGTAGCTATATCGGCGTAGGTGGGAATATTGGTCTAGATGGTGAGGAAACCAACTTAGGGGAAGGATCTGTCGTCATTGTCAGTAAAGCCGGGTTTGCTGAGAATTTCTCCTTGCACAATGCGGTCATGTTTGGTGACGAAACCACCACATCAGTTACTCTTAGCCTAAATTTTCCGATCAAGACTCCCGTTACTGGACAAACAATTGTGATTCCTTTTGTTGGAGGGGGTGTGTTGCTGCAACCCGATGACGACTGGAAAGCTGATCCGTTGGTTTCCGGGGGTGTCGATATTCCCATCCCTCCCCGATTTACTGGAACAGTGCGTGTCAATGTGGCATTTCCTGAGGCTGATGAGACGGATTTGGGACTGGTTTTAGGGGTGGGTTACAATCTAAAACTGTTTTAGGGGTTGATTGTTGGTTGGTGATTGTTGATTGTTGATTGTTCTTTGACGAATGACGAATGACGTAGCTTGCTTCTCGCGAAAGCGAGTATGACGAATGACGAAGTGGCAACTATTCACCCAAGTTTAAACAGGGTTCAATGGTGGCAATAACGGACTTGGCTAAGGCAGTCAAGTCATAACCTCCTTCTAAGCCAAATAAAATACGGTGAGTCACTTGCAAACAGTAATCTGTGAATACGCCAAAATCCTTTGGTTTCAGGGCGACGCTGGCGAGGGGATCATCGGCGTTGGCGTCGTAACCAGCACTGACGATGAGTAAATCGGGCTGAAATTCATTGAGAAATGGTATCACCCCCTGCTCAAACATGGGTTGGTATTGTGTGAATGTACTGCCTGATGGTATGGGTATATTCAGGACATTATTGTACGCGCCGCGTTCGCGAGGATGACCGGTACCTGGATAGAAGGGATATTGATGGAGTGAACAGTAGACAATTCGGGCATCGTTTTCCACTAGGCTTTGGGTGCCGTTACCATGATGAACATCCCAATCTAAAATGGCGACTTTTTGGATACCCGCTTGTTCTAGGGCATAGTAAGCCGCGATCGCCGCATTGGAAAAGAGACAAAATCCCATCCCCCGTGGACCTTCGGCATGATGTCCAGGAGGACGTGCGAGGACAAATGCCGGGTTGTTGCTGGTGAGGACACGATCAACTCCATCTAACCAAGCGCTGATGGCTAACAGGGCAATATCATAACTGCGGGGAGAAACCCTGGTGTCGCCATCTATCATCCCTCCACCTTCATGGGCGAGTTGTTTGACTAAATTGATGTAATCTTGGTCATGAACTTTTTGCAACAGAGGCATTACCGGACGACTTTCTACAGGTGTAGGTAGCTGCCAATCAACTTGATCTGCCCAAGGTGCAGCGTTTAAGGCGTTGACAATGGCTGTCAATCGTTCCGGGCGTTCGGGGTGAAAACCACCGTTGTCATGATTGAGAAATTCATCAGAGTAAATAACTGGAAACATAGGTTCAGCAGAATTGGCAGCAAATGAGTGCTTTCTATAATTGTATAATTATTGGTTCGGTAAGTAGTCGGATAAAATTAACGTTGACGGTTGAAATTAGGGAACAGGGAACGGGGAACTCTTAACAGTAAGGATTTGACGCTTGTTAACATTTGTTAGTATTAGTAGCGAGCAAGATGCAAAGCCTGCGGCATGGCTTCGCTAAACGCACTACAAGGATTTCGTCATTATTGACATTAAGGTTTAAATGCCGAACAGCTTATTTTGCTGAGAGTTAAATTGCCAAGGATAACCAATCTGGCGATACTTAATAATCACAGCCGACAATTGTTCTGTCCAAGAGATACCATGAGTTTGCCACCATTGCTTAAACTGCCACTCATTCCCATCTAGATTGAAATCTGGATTAGGGAGTTGTTGCTTGAGTTCCTGTAAGGCTTTGTCCAACCTGGGGTCAAGATTCAGGGCGCGATCGCAAGCCTGTTTAACGGCTGTGATATACTGGGACGCTACTTGGATTCCACGTCGTCGCGGCATAGCAGAATTCTGGAGACGTTAATTTAATCCTAGTCAGTAGACCTACTCCGCCCAAGCGCCTCCTCAACCTGGGCTAGGCATCCTGGAGCCACGCTAAGTGAAGGCGACTTAGCATAGTTTGACAAGATTTTTCCAAATCTTATCATTTTTTATTTTTCTTCAAACAGGGTATAATTTAAAAAAGTTTACATATAAATTGGGGAATCTCAAGCATTTCTCAATCCAAATTTCAATCAGCCGTAGGGTTACATTGAAAAGAACAGACGCGATCGCACCTTAAATCTACCGCGCGATCGCACAGTCCGACTATCCTATAGAGGGCTAGGACATCAGCTTGGCAAACCGTTTAATTCGTTGAGGAGAACGACGAAATGTTTGGGATACAGCCTAACAGAAGCAAAACTGACCAACAAATTGCTGAACTTCAACAGCGTATCAATGAAGTCGAGAGACTTTGCGAAGCCACCTGTGATGAGATTCAAGATAAATATGGTGCGGCTATACTGGCTACTATCCTACGTTCTCATCTAATCAATTCCAGAGTACCTCGTTCAAGGCAGGTTAATTCCTAGACAGGCGAACCACTCAATTGTCCTAACTCATCACTGAAATCCGCGATCGCTAATTAACGTCTGAAACATAGTCTTCGTTAATAGGTGCAATATATTTAACATTGGCACGCACGTAGCAAATGCCAGAGTCTCGATTGAAATTAATGGGACGGCGATTTTTCTTAAAAGGCTGTGCCACACTGGGAACAGTTTTGGGGTTGAACGCTTGCCAAAACCGTTCTCCATCTGCTAGAAATCCAACAACCTCTGATTTAGGATCTCAGTCTTTGTCTTTAGAATCCGTCACTATTGGACCCACCAATGGTCAATCCCCAACCCACTTGATGGTGTGCTTACATGGCTGGGGGGCTAACTCTCAGGATTTAGTTCCATTAGCCTCAGCATTAGACTTGCCCAATGTCCAGTTTCTATTTCCCGATGCTCCGTTTCCTCATCCCAATGTCCCCTGGGGCAATGCCTGGTATGCGCTGGAAAGCCAAGATAATCAGGGGTTAGAGGAAAGTCGTCAAAAGTTGCTCGACTGGTTAACCTCTCTGGAAGAAAGTACAGGCGTTCCCCTATCCCGCACCATTTTAAGTGGATTTTCCCAAGGGGGAGCGATGGCGTTAGATGTGGGGTTAAGATTACCCTGCGCCGCCTTAGTTGCAATGAGTGGCTACTGGCATGATTCGGCTCAACTGACACGGGAATCGTTACCCCCAGTTTTGATCGTGCATGGTAGACAAGATCCGGTTGTGCCTGTGAGTAAAGCACAACACGCCAGAGACAATTTAAAGGCGTTGGGAATCGCGGTGACGTATCAAGAATTTGATATGGCGCATCAGATTTTGCCAGAGGTTTTGGTGTTGGTAAGGCGTTTTGTTCTGGATGTTATTGGCTGAAAATGTTACTCGTAAACTTTTCACCCTCATCCCCTAACCCCTTCTCCAACCCCCCTCATTCCCCCTGCGAGGAGGGAGGACAAAGGATGCTTTGCTTTTTTTGCAGGGGAGAAGGGGAACTTACTGCTCTTACGTCGCCGTTCCTAATGTGCTACTATTGAAAATTTGTTTCGCTGTGAGTTGTAACTCTGAAAAGATAGAGGATACGAGCAAATCATCTCCCCGAAATAATTGCTTTTGATACTCATCTTCAACTAAGTTGCAAATAGTGAGAGTTGGCTGTTTGGGTTTACCAATATACTCTCTACCACCAATTCCCAGATAGTCCACAATCCAATATTCAGGAATTCCTAAAATGGCATAATCTTCAACCTTTCGAGCATAATCATTTTGCCAATTAGCACTGACAACTTCAACAACTAGCTTGATTGTTTTTCCTAGAGTGATGACAGGTTCCTGCTGCCACAATGGTTCATGGATTAATTGAGTTTGATTTAAAACGATTACGTCAGGACGAAAGGCGGTATCTGTTCCTAAAAGTCTGATCAGACAACGATGGGGAATACAATAAGGATTATCGTGGCGGTCAATCTCAACGTTCAGCTTGCGCCCAACAAAATCTGCAACTTGTTCATGGGGTCCTGTGGGTTCGATTTCGATTAATTCCCCATCAATGAGTTCATAGCAATTATCGTCACCATAGTGAGTGATGAATTCATCAACGGATATCAGTTTCGCTGGTGATTGAACCATAGTTAGGGTCTGCTGAATAAGTGGTGAGGTGAGGGGGAGCTGGGGAAGCTGGGGAAGCTGAGGGAGCTGAGGGAGCAAGGGTACATTTATAAATCGACTTGCCTGGGGATGGTGCAAGACTTAATTCATACGTTGCTAAGTTACTGTATAGTAGTTTACAAATAAGGGTTTGTTTTCCCTCAAATCGAGGAAAATGCTCACCATTGTAGCTAGCTGCTCAAGCTGGGGACACCAGGGAGATAAATTCGCTCTTGCACTAGGGAGACATAAGAGAGCAGGAAAACAGGGACTGGACACCCCCAATTTTTTGTCTTTACCGCTAAATCGTTTTTTGGTGAGAATTTCTCTACCAACGTTGGCAATCAACTCAAATTAGACCTTATCCGATATGTAGGGTGATGATGCTGTAGTCAATAGGATGAGCAGCGGTTGTTCACATCACATCCAAACCGATGAGAGTCAATCAATAGTATACGCTATGTATAGCCACAGTGACAGTCACTCTTTATCCCTATTTCAGGCACTGTTTAATCAAGCGCTCGACGCCATGGCGATCGCGGATGATCAAGGACAGTATGTTGAGGTCAATCCGGCGGCTTGTCGGCTGTTTGGTTTATCTCGTGAGGAACTCTTAGGATGTCGCATCTCAGACTTTACTGACTTGGAGTTTGATTTCCAAGAGGCGTGGCGTATTTTTCTGGAACAGGGACAGGTAAAGGGGGAGTTTCGTCTCCGGCGTCGGGATGGGACAATCCGGGAGACGGAATATGCCGCAACCGCTAATGTGATCCCCCATCGCCATTTATCCATTTTGCGAGATATTACCGATCGCAAACAGGTAGAAGCCGAGTTGCGCCAAAGTGAAGAACGCCTCAACCTGGCTCTCTATGCGGCTCAGATGGGCATTTGGGACTGGAATCTGTTGACAAATCAGATTCGTTGGTCAGAGCATCATGAAGTGCTGTTTGGCTTGACTCCGGGTACGTATGATGGCACATACAAGACGTTTGAGGCTTGTATTCATCCGGATGACCGAGAAGCCGTTAAACAAGCGGCGAACCGTTCTCAGTTAGAACAACATGAGTATGATCATGAATTTCGGGTAGTGTGGTCAGATGGGAGTATTCACTGGATTGAGGGGAAGGGAAAATTTATTTATGATCAAACAGGTCAAGCGGTGCGGATGCTCGGTACAGTTATCGATATTAGCGATCGCAAACAAGCTGAAACCCAAATCTATCGCTTGAATGCTGAGTTAGAACAACGAGTCATTGAGCGTACCCAAGAACTTCAGCGTACTAACGACAACTTAAACCATGAAATTCAGGAACGCCAACGCGCCGAAGCTGCTGTGCATCTGCAAGCTCAACAAGAACGGTTAATTAGTGCGATCGCCCAACAGATTCGCCAGTCTTTAGATCTGAATCAGATTCTTAACACCACTGTAACCCAAGTGCAGCAATTGTTGGCTTGCGATCAAGTGGTGATTTACCAAACTCATGACGATGGTACGGGAAACCTTGTCGCCCAAGCCTTAGCGTCAGACGGTTCAGTTCCCCAGGAACATTCCCTGCCTGAATTAATCTTTCCCCCAGCTTGTCATCAATTTTACTGTAGCGGGGGAATTCATACCATTGCTGATGTCAAACAAGATGACATAGTACCCTGTTTGGCTGATACCGTCAGGCGGTTTGGGGTTAAATCCAAACTCGTGATGCCGATTCTGGAGAATGAAACCCTTTGGGGATTACTGATTGCTCATCACTATACCACCATCAGACAATGGCAGCCGTGGGAAGCTGAACTCCTCTGTTCATTAACAACTCAAGTCACGATCGCCATCCAACAAGCCGAACTCTATTCCCAGCTTCAAGCCGAATTAAGGGAACGTCAACACATCCAACAAGAACGCGATCGCTTGTTTAACCTTTCTGTAGATATCCTAGGGATTGTTAACTTTGAGGGATACTTTATTGATGTCAACCCAGCGTTCGAGAAAATCCTGGGTATCTCCTCTGACGCCATTAAAGCCCAACCGTTTATCGAATGGGTTCATCCCGAGGATCGGGAAGCGACTCAGGCGCAAATGAGAAAACTGGCATCCGGGATTACCATCAAGTCCTTTGAGAATCGGTATTGCTCTCAAGATGGATCATACCAATGGTTTTCTTGGACAGCGGTACCGTTTGTGCAAGAACGATTAGTTTATGTGGTTGCTCACGATATTACTGAACGTAAACAAGCAGAACAAGCCCTACAAGAAAGTGAACAACGCTTTCGCACCGTAGCCGATTTTACTTATGATTGGGAATATTGGCGAGATCCCGATGGTAGCTTTATTTATGTTTCTCCCTCTTGTCAACGGATCACAGGCTATCAGGCTGAGGAATTCCTCAATGATCCTAGCTTACTTGAGGCAATTATCCATCCCGATGATCGCCAGAGAATGACTAAACATATCCGTGAACAGTTAGACAATCCCCATGTCTACTCAACAGACTTTCGCCTCATTACTCGCACCGGATCGATCCGTTGGATTGCCCATGCTTGCCAACCTGTTTATAGTAAGGATAGACGATGGCTAGGTCAACGAGCCAGCAACCGTGATATTAGCGATCGCAAGCAAACGGAAGAAGCACTCTATTACCGCGAACAACAATTTAGGGCGTTGGTGGAAAATTCACCGGATATTGTTGCCCGATTCGATCATCAATTGCGTCATCTCTATGTGAATCCAGCAATCGAACAAGTCGCAAAATGTTCCGCTCAAACCTTTATCGGTAAAACCAATGAGGAGTTGGGAATGCCGCCTGATAAAGCCCAGTTTTGGGATGAAGCTTTGCGATCTGTCTTTACCACTGGACAAGAACAACTGATTGAGTTTGACTTTCCCACCAGCAAGGGGATGAAATTTTTTCACTCTCGCATCGTCCCTGAATTGAATGCTGATGGTACAATTCGCTCTGTGTTGAGTGTTACCCGGGATATTACGGCGCATAAAGAGATAGAAGTGGCACTCCAACAAGCTAAAGACGCCGCCGAAGTCGCAAATCGGGCGAAAAGCGAATTCCTGGCAACGATGAGCCATGAACTCAGAACCCCTCTCAATGGCATTTTAGGCTATACTAAACTCCTGCAAAACGATACCAATTTAACTGAAACTCAACGAGAGAGTTTAAACATTATTTACCACTGTGGCGAACATTTGCTCACGCTAATTAATGATATTTTAGACTTCTCTAAGATTGAATCCCAGAAATTAGAACTTGACCCCAGTGAGTTTCATTTGCCAACCTTTCTCAGCAGCATCAGCAGTCTTTTTCGTCTACGTGCGACGCAAAAAGAGATTGACTTTACATACAAACTCTTATCTCCTCTACCCCAGAATGTTATCGCTGATGAGAAACGGTTGCGACAGGTTCTGATCAACTTACTCAGTAATGCCGTGAAGTTTACGGATCAGGGTAGCGTGACGTTTAAAGTTGGTTATGTTGAAGATGTAGAGACGTGCCATGGCGCGTCTTGCCATGGCGCGTCTTGTCATGGCGCGTCTCAATGCGTAGGGGCGAGTTTGACGGATAACGTTACCCAAGAAACGGCTAACGTGACTAAACCCGCCCGACTTAAGGAACGGGATATACTGTCCCAATCCCCAATCACCAAGATTCGTTTTCAAGTCGAAGATACAGGGATTGGCATCGATCCGCAACAATTAAGCGAAATCTTTTTACCCTTCCATCAAGTAAGCGATCGCACTCATGCTGTTGAAGGGACAGGATTGGGATTGGCTATCAGCCAGAAATTGGTTCAACTGATGGATAGCACGATTCAGGTTAGTAGTATTTTGGGTCAAGGCAGTGTATTTTGGTTTGATTTAGAGTTGTCTGACGTTTCAGGAGGACAAGCCTCGGAGTCATTGTGCGATCGCCGACTCATTGGCGTTAAAGGACAACAGCAAACTCTTCTCATTGTTGATGATAATGCGATTAATCGGTCTTTCTTACGAGAATTACTCCAACCGTTCAACTTGAACATTGTTGAAGCCGTCGATGGTCAAGATTGTTTACAAAAGGCAGTCGAGATTCAGCCTGATCTGATCTTAATGGACTTAATCATGCCGGGACTAGATGGTTTGACCGCAACGCGGCGACTGCGCCAATTGCCTCAGCTCGCAAAGACGGTTATTATTGCCATATCCGCTAATGTTTTCGAGATGACCCAGCAGGAGAGTTTAACGGCTGGATGCCAAGACTTTCTCTCAAAACCTGTGCCAATCCAGCAACTCCTGGAATTATTGATGGTTCATTTAGGTGTGGAAGGCATTTATGAAAAACCCAGAAATTTAACAACTGGTGAATTGGAAACCAATACCAAACCACTGGTTAGTCCACCTGCTTCAGAACTAGCGATTTTGTCGGAATTATTGGCAATGGGGGATATTCAAGGAATGATCGATCAAGCGCAGCATTGGCAAGACGTAAACAGTCAATGGATTCCCTTTGCTACACAAATTCATCATCTCGCTAGAGGGTTTCAGTTAAAGAAAATAGAGCAAATTATTAATCAATATACCTTTTGAATAAAGCTTAAATTATAAGCCATAATTCACAAGCCATAAAAATACTCTAGCTTAGAGTCGTTTAATTTATATATTGTATCAATTGCTAAATAAATATAGGTTTAAACCGTTAATATTTATGGACAATTTAACTCCCAAAACTCCCAAGCTATTGATTGTTGACGATCAACCTCATAATCTAGGTATTTTGTTTGACTTTTTGACGCGATCTGGCTTCAAAATATTTGTGGCGTTAGATGGTGAAAGTGCCCTTCAGCGAACTGAAGTCACTGAACCTGATCTAATTATTTTAGATGTGATGATGCCAGGAATTGATGGCTTTGAAACCTGTAAACGATTAAAACAAAATCCATCCACTCAAGATATTCCAATCATCTTTATGACGGCACTTTCAGACACAGTAGATAAAGTTCAAGGCTTTAAACTAGGTGCTGTCGATTATATCACTAAACCCATCCATCAAGAAGAAGTGCTGAGTCGAATTCAGACTCACATAAAGCTATATCATCTGCAAAATCAACTGCAAACTAAAACCGAAGAACTTGCCCACTTAAATCAGAATCTAGAAGAAATTGTTCAAGCGAGAACGCAACAACTCATCGAACAAGAAAAAACCGCTTTAATCGGACGTCTTACTCAGGGAATCGTGCATAATTTACGAAATCGTATTCAGCTTATCTTATCTTATAAATGTTTAGCTACGGGAGAAATGACCGAAGAAGCTGTTTCTCCAGAAACGACATTCGCTTATCTTGAAAAGATGGCTGAAGTTACCTGGGATATGAGTCAAATTCTGGATAATCTTATGCACAAGAGCAAAATGGATCACTCCTTGCAGTTAACTTCGCTGAATGTTAATGATATCCTAAAAAAGGAACTCGATTTTTGGCAGGCTAACCTTCAATTTAAACACAAGGTTAAAAAAAAATATGTTTTGGATGAGCATATTCCCTTAATCCCTTTAGTTTATACTGATATCTCCCAAATCTTGGATAATTTAATCGGTAATGCCCTAGATGCTATGTGGGATAAGGAAGAACAAACCTTAACAATTATCACCCGGCAGGATGAAGACAATCTTTACATTGATGTCCAAGATACAGGATGTGGAATACCCCCAGAAAATCTATCCAAAGTTTTTGATCCATTCTATACCACTAAACCATTGAAGGGTGAGGAAAAACAACGAAATCAACCCACAGGCACAGGACTCGGTATTTATACTTGTATGCAGATCTTAAAAGGTTTCGGGGGGGATATTAAAGTAACCAGTGAACTCAACAAAGGAAGTATTTTTACTGTGAGAATACCCAAGCAAAACAATGGATAAAAAAGCAGCCCAAGGAAATTTATTAATTGTTGAAGATAATCCCACGAATCTAAGTTTTCTGTTTAATTATTTGACCAAATCCGGTTTCAAAGTACTGGTCGCAACGGATGGAAAAACAGCGATTCAGCGCGTTGAAGCCGCTCAACCTGACCTGATTCTGTTGGATGTTATGATGCCGGGAATGGATGGGTTTGAGGTATGTAAACGACTAAAAAGTAGTCCTTCAATGCGGGATATTCCAGTCATTTTTATGACAGCACTTTCAGATACCCTTAACAAGGTTCATGGGTTTGAGATTGGCGCTGTTGATTATATTACCAAACCGATTCAGCCGGAAGAGGTTGTTAGCCGAATCCAAACTCACCTGACGCTACGGAACCTGCAAAAAGAACTGCAAGCCAAAAATGAACACTTATTACAATCCCAACAGCAAGAGAAGCAAAGATCCTTGGAACTTGAAGAGGCATTACACAAGCTGCAACAAACGGAAGTCCAATTAATTCAAGCCGAGAAAATGTCTTCCTTTGGCAAAATAGCGGCAGGTATTGCCCACGAAATTAACAATCCCGTTAACTTTATTTATGGCAACCTGTACCACGCTAATGAATATATTCAAGATCTCTTTGAGCTAATTACACTTTACACACAAACGTATACACATCCAACTGAGAAAATTAATCGCAAAATTCAGGAAATTGAGTTAGATTTTATTCAATCTGATTTACCTAAACTTCTAGAATCAATGCAGGTGGGTGCTGAACGAATCCGCCAAACTGTATCGTTGCTCAAGAATTTCTTCCATTTACATGAGGCTGAGTTGAAGTTCGTCGATATTAATCAAGATATTAATAACACGCTCTTGCTCTTAGAGTACCACTTAGACGCTAAAGCCGGACGACCAAGAATTGAGGTGATCAAAAATTATGGTAGTTTGCCTCTTGTGAAATGTTATGCCAGTGAACTCAATCAAGTATTTATGAATATGCTTACCAATGCTATTGATGCTTTAGATGAGAAGTATGGCAAACTCAAACGAGAGGGTGAGATGTGGTTAATTAGAGGGGATAGGAAAGCAGGGGAAGAAGAGGAAGAATTTGTGCGATCGCCACTCACTCCCGATCAATCCCAAAGCCCTACGATTGAGATTAGTACGGAGAGTGTAGACGAGGCGAAGGTGATTATCCGTATTGCGGATAACGGATCAGGAATGACAGAGGAGGTAAGTCAGAGGCTATTTGATCCATTCTTTAGCACCAAACCCGTCGGTTCTGGAACGGGTTTAGGATTGACGATTAGTTACCAGATCATCGTGGAAAAGCACCGAGGTCAATTAGATGTCACGAGTGAGAGGGGAAACGGTACAGAGTTTGTAATTGAGATTCCGATTCAGTCGTAAAAGGCAATAGGTAGAGGGGGAGCGGGGGAAGCTGGGGAAGCTGGGGGAGCAATGAGTAAGTTTTGAAGACTTAACGGGGAAAATCCTCCGCATCAATACAGGTAGCTAGCGCACCCTCTACAGAAAAATCAATTTCGCGACTCAAACCAATCACGCATTCAGAAAAACGCAAGGGTAGAAGACTGCGACGACAGTTTGCTAGCACCGAAACCGGATCAGAACCTTGAGTATGCTGGTTAATATCAACAGTACAGCTTGCCAATTCCTTGGGACGCCGGACACGCATACAAGCGAATAACGCATCATCAGCCGCAATTGGGGTTAACTCTTCGATTTTTAGGACACAGAGAGATAAATCCTTAGGTTCAAGCGCCTCAGCACAAGTTCTGGCTGCATTTTCCCTAGAGATACCCGCACGCAATAGTTCTGCGGCGCAGATTTGAAACTGATCGACACCAGCACTGACAGGACTAGCAGGAAAGGCTAGGGTAAATAAACTTGCTGTAACGAGCTGACTGGCACAAATTTGCCAAAAATGACGACTACCAATACGATTTTTCCTGTTCATGGGGTTTTCTGGTGAACGATATCCTACGCTAGGATAGCTGATTTACAGCCGTTTTCAAGCAGATGGGGGGAAAACGCGGGGGAGATGGGGGAGCTGGGGGAGCAGATCATCTCCTGAGAAAAGATAAACCGATAGGAATACGGTTAAAGTAGAGAAATAGGCTTGATCAGGACTTACCGGGAAATGCTGCAAGCAGAACAGGTCTTATGCGATCGCTATCACCTTCATCATCCCTTTGGCAATAACTCTGGACGCCAAACCTGGTTGGCGTTTGACCAGTCTGTATCCCCGCCAGAATCAGTGATTGTTAAGCTATTGGCATTTAACCCTCAGATGCAGTGGGATGAGTTTAAGTTATTTGAACGCGAAGCCCAAGTTCTTCAACAGCTAACCCATCCTCAAATTCCCCGCTATCGGGATTATTTTTCCTTGGATAGCCAGGTTGGAGAGGGTTTGTATTGGTTCGGATTAGTTCAACAATACATTCCGGGGGCTTCCTTACGGCAATTATTGGATCAGGGTAAACGGTTCACTCAAGAAGACGTGAAGCGTATTGCTGAGTCAGTATTAGAGATTCTCAGTTATCTGCATGGCTTACAACCGCCAGTGCTACATCGGGATATCAAACCCAGTAACTTAATTTTGGCGGATGATGTGCCCATTTATCTGGTTGATTTTGGGGCGGTGCAAAATCGGGCGGTGACAGAAGGAGTAACGTTTACGGTAGTGGGAACGACTGGCTATACTCCTTTAGAACAGTTTTGGGGAAAGGCTGTACCCGCCTCTGATTTGTATGCTTTAGGCGCAACCCTAATCCATTTACTCACCGGGATTACCCCGGCTGACTTACCCCAACAGGATTTACGGATACAATGGAGCGATCGCGTCTCGGTTGATCCCCAGTTGATTCGTTGGATAGACATCTTGACTGCACCGGATTTAGACGCACGATTTAGTAGCGCGGCGGAGGCGCTAGAGGCGCTGCATCACCATCGTTATCCCCAACATTCCCTAACCAATCGCTCTCAACCGAAGGGTAGCCGCGTTCAGCTTAAGCAATCGCCCCAGCAGCTTATTCTGAAAATTCCCCAACCCAAGCGATCGTTCCGGGATATTCTCAAACTAGGAGGTGACTTACTGCTCACCGCTTGTTCACTCCCGCTTTTATTACTATTCGGGTTAATCTTTTTAGGCTTAGGTATCGGGCTATTTGCCACATTATCCCACAATGGCACATTGTTTCTTGTCTTGCTCCCCCTGGTGGCGTTTCTAGGATGGCTCTGGCGGGCTACCAATCAGGAATTAGGTAAAGTCCAAAATGAAGTGGACTATAATTTGCGTCATCTGTTCGGAGGTTATTGTCTTTATTTGACTCCAGAACACTTCATTATTGAACGAGAACTATTGGGGTTAACCTATCAGCGTCATATCGGTCAATTGACTGATATCAAAAATATCCAATTAATCCCTTTTACCGAGATACGGTTAGAGACTTGGATGATTAGCTATTCCTTCGGTGAAACCTTAACCGAAAACGAGCGGCGTTGGTTAGTTGAGGAACTTCAAGGATGGGTAGAAGGGTAGGAGGGGAGAAGGGGAGAAGGGTAGTAAACAAAAATTATATGGTATTGTGGGGGCGGGTTTAGAGATTTAATTGACGGATCTACCGATAACTTATTAACAAAACCCGCCCTCTCGTCGTTTATATTTGAAGAAAATGACGAATGGCAAATGAAAAAACAAATGTTAGCGGAACGTTATCAACTCGAAAGAAAATTAGGACAAAATGCGGGACGTCAAACTTGGTTAGCCCAAGACATTAGCCTGTCACCGCCGCAACCTGTCGTGGTGAAGCTGTTAGCGTTTAACCCTCAGATGCATTGGGATGAGTTAAAGCTATTTGAACGAGAAGCGCAAGTGCTTCAGCATCTCAATCATCCCCGAATTCCGGAGTATCGTGATTTCTTCACCATTGAAAAGCAATTCGGAGAGGGATTACCGTGGTTTGGCTTAGTCCAAGATTACATTCCTGGTGACTCTTTACAAACGCTATTAGATCAGGGGAAACGATTCACAGAAGCAGAGGTTTGTCAAGTTGCCGAGAGTATTTTAGAAATTCTTATTTATTTGCATGAATTGTCGCCCCCTGTATTTCATCGTGATATTAAACCGAGTAATTTAATTTTGAGCCAGGATGGACAGGTTTATCTGGTTGATTTTGGTGCTGTACAAGACCGAGCCACAGCAGAAGGTGTAACATTTACAGTAGTGGGAACTAGTGGCTATACACCACCAGAACAACTTTGGGGAAAAGTCGTTCCCGCTTCAGATCTCTATGCATTAGGGGCGACATTAATTCATTTATTAACGGGAATAGCTCCTGCTGATTTACCCCAACATCAGATGCGCTTTCAATTTAGCGATTATGTCAATCTCACTCCCCATTTTGCAGAATGGTTGGAATGTCTGACCGAACCTGCACCAGAACGACGGTTTACGGGGGCGCGTCAAGCGCTATCGACTTTAAAATCAGGTGGAGACTCCGTGAAAAAGTCGGGGCAGTCTCGCGTGCGTTATGATCATCAAGATGGTTTGACCTTCCGCGATCGCGTGCGCTATGGTCGTCTTGCTGGCTTGACTTTCCTTCAGTTTATCATTGCCAGTATCGCAATCAGTCTGATTGTGCCAAATTTTTTGTATACCAAAAAAACTCCTGAACCAGATGCTAAGGATTATGTAAATTCGATGAACCGCAGTCAGCAAGCTTACTATTTAAAACACTCAGTTTTTGCCGATTCCCTGTCTCAACTGAATCGAAGTATTCCGAATCAGACGAAGAACTATCGCTATTCCACTTATAATGATGGTGCTTCTGTCTTTAATTACGCCATTTCCCGTAAACCTAACCGGAAAAGTTATGTGGGTGGCGTTTTTCGTATTCCTACCACTGACTTGGATATCCATGAAACACCGGGTACTCTGACAACTAGAGAAATTCTCTGTAAAGCCAATGTTTCTGGTAAGATAAAACCTCCAGAACCGACCTATTCCCAGGGAAAATTTGCCTGTAGTCGTGGCACTCAACGAGTGTATTAGTAGGTGTGCGATCGCTATCAGTTTAAGCAAAAATTGGGTGGCAATCCTCGACATCAAACCTGATTGGCAGATGATATGTCTACTCAATTGGATCAAACGCTAACTGAACCCGCGCCAGAACAGCGATCCAAGAGTGCTGCGGATGCGCTCAAGGCGGTTGGACAATTGCCGGACTGTATATTGGTATACCGACGGCATAGATCTATATCGGACTACTTGTCATGTTTATCCTGTGAAGCAACTCAGCAATTGTCATTGTTAATCTGAGAGCCTACTTCACAAAAACGTTGAAAAAATTCACAAAAATTTATTTTCCTAAAATAGAAAATCTGCTAAGGTAGCGTTGTTTAGCTAATAGGCGTTCGTCAAATCTTGCCTTTTCACATTGGCATTTTTTAGTATTTGTATTCTGCTTGGGGTGTATATGTTTATTAATAAGTGGTTAAAATCTACTCACAGCACTCAACAAAAAGTTGGGCTTTTACATAAAAAAGTTTTTATAAATTTTTTCCTGGTATTAGCGCTTTTTTGCTTGACGGCACAACCCGCTTTAGCTCATAGACCTCATGATGTTGTCACTCAAGTTGATTTGTCTCCTGGGTATGAACAAAATCAAGTATTATTTATCATCGTGCGGGGGAATTTATTTAAGTCAACGGATGGAGGGTCTTCCTGGCAAAGAATTGTCAATGGCTTAGATAATAGATCAAGCTTAGCGGCTTTATCTATTTCTCCAACAAATTCGGTACTCTTCGTGTCATCTTTTGGAGATGGCATATATAAATCCTCTGATGGCGGAAATTCATGGCAAAACGTCAGTAACGGCCTAGAAAATTTAAACATTGAAGTCTTAGAAATAGCTCCCAACGCGCCTGATTTCGTTTTAGCGGCGGGGAGCGAAGGTGGACTCTATAAAACTGATGATGGTGGTGTAACTTGGAATCAAGTTTTAGATAATCCGAGTAAAATTAAGACGATTAGCTTTATTCCGGATAATCCAAGTTCTATCGTTATTGGAGATGAGGAAGGGACTATCTATGTCTCACGCGATCGCGGTGAAACCTGGCAAGCTGCTTCTCCTATTGAAACTCCTATTGAAAATAGTGGCGCAATTACAACTCTAGTGGTTTCGCCCAATTTTTCTTCCGATCAAACTATTTTTGTTGGCACAGACAAAGGCGGGGTACTGCAAACAACCGATTTTGGCGGCTCATTCACACCGTTAAATCAGGGATTGTCTGACCCGTCCATTCAAGATATTGTTATTTCACCCAGTTATGTCAACGATAACACCCTCTTTGCCTCAACCTGGAATGACGGCTTCTTTTACTCCCAGGATGGAGGAAAAACTTGGAAAAAATCAAGTCAAGGATTAGTTAAAGAAAGTCAAGCCGATCAAATGAAGAGTCCTCATTTTACGGACTTAAGTATTTCTGAGAATACCCTGTTTTTAGGCGGATTTGATGGTCTCTTTAAATCTACAGACAATGGTCAGAGTTGGCAATTATTAGAAACCTTATTACCCGAAACAATTGTTGCTCTAGCTGTATCTCCTGATTACGAAAATGACTCAACTGTTGCCATTGCTCCTTATGTCGGTGATCCCTATATTAGTAACGATGCTGGGATAAACTGGACTCAGAGGTATCAAGGGTTAGAATCTCCCTATTTAACCCGAAGTTTTGACGAACAAGATCAAGATCCACGACGGTTTTTCGATATTGCCTTTTCTCCAAATTACGGTTCTGATCAAACGGTATTTGCCACTTTATTATGGGAGAATTTTTTAAGGTCAACGAATGGGGGTAAAAGTTGGCAAAGAACTCAACTTCCAAAAGTTCCTAAGTATTCTACCCGGGGAATGACCATTGCCACTTCACCTGCCTTTGACTCTGATCAGACTATTTATTTACTCACCCAGCAAGGTGTTATTTACAAGTCAACCAACGCCGGAAAAAGTTTCTCAGTTCTCAGTAAAATTGGTAAAGACTTTAGTAATGAAACAGCGTCCATTGTCATCTCTCCAGATTTCCCATCTGATCCAATTCTTTACGCATCTAGCTCTGATCCTGGAGTTTTTCAGTCTAGTGATGCAGGTAAAACTTGGCAATCTGTTAGTGAAGACAGTAGTTTAGGTGAAACTAGCAGTATCCGCTTTGCAATTTCCCCAAATTACAAGGCGGATAAAACTGTTTTTGCGGGGACTGACCGAGGACTTTTTGTAACAACCGAGGCTGGAAAAACATGGGACAAGTTATCGAGTTCTGCTAATATTGAAAACGGCTATATCGAAGGCGTCGCCATATCCCCGAATTATCAAAGCGACCAAACATTCATTGTTAGTGTCCGAGGTGAGGGATTATTTAAAACCGTTAATCGAGGACAAGCCTTTACACCAATTGGCAATAATGACCTAGCATTTGCCCGCATCAATAACGTCCCTTGTGCGGGTAAACCTATCCAATTTTCACCCGCCTACGCCACAGATAATACCCTGTATGGATTTGGGTCAGCCAAATCAGAAATCTTTAAATCGACCGATGGCGGTAATACATGGGAAATAATGGAACTTCCGGAACATGAAGACCAAGAACCTGGATTACTCAGATCAATTAATCTAGTGTTGTATGTTTACAGGGGTCAAACGCTGAGGTTGCTACTGTCTCTAATCGCCGCTTTATTGGCTTACTTTGTTTTAGGATATCTCGGGTTAGAAAAACGGTTGCCATTAAATAAAATACAGATACAAGCATTGGGTTCATTTATCGTATTTTTGGGGGCGGTAATTGTATTCTTTGCTTAGGATAATGAACAAGGCAATAATCGATCAATGTCTAAATTGAATGGAGTGAAAACTTGAACCTTGAAATCCCCATTGTGATTGCCAAACTGTTTTTGAATCCAAGGTTTTGCTAACTATGGCTTCCTTCAAAAAATGGAATAAACTAAATCTTTCTTATTATGAAGACATTAGAAAATTATATGAATTTTTTGTTCAAGCCAATTCAGATGTTTTGGAAGTTGGTTCAGAACTCGCTTATTTGCTAAATGCTGTTAAGCCCAAAGTAGGGTTAGGAATCGATAGCAATGCTGAAGCTGTTGAGGTAGCCAGACAAAAATTTCCAGAATTAGAATTTTGGATTGAAGAACCCGGATCTTTTCAGTGCGACAAAAAGTTTGATTATATTTTGCTTGCTAACACAGTAAGTTACATCGGCAATATTCAAAAGACTTTCCTCAACTTGCAAAAAGTCTGCAAAGATTCGACCCAAATCATCTTAACATTTCATAATCCAGCCTGGGAAATTATTTTGAACCTAGCAACTTTACTCAAACAAAGAAGAGAAATCTATAATCTCAACTGGCTAAGTTATGAAGACATTCACAATTTACTCGATCTTGCCGGATTTGAGGTGATTGTTCATGGTAAAAGAATGTTATTGCCCCGGCGGTTGCCCATCTTTTTCAGTTTATTCAATAAAATTTTAGCCCCATTGCCAATTATCAACAATCTTTGTTTAACTGAATATATTATTGCTAAGCCTCAACCTGATCCAGTGAAAGGACAAAAAAATATTCAATGTTTAACCTGTTCAGTCGTTATTCCAGCCCGAAATGAAGCGGGAAATATTGAACGATGTGTGACTGAAATGCCCCAGTTAGGCAAGCACACAGAAATTATTTTTATCGAAGGACATTCCTGTGATAATACTTGGGAAGAAATTCAACGAGTTCAGGCAAAATATGGTGACCAATGGGACATTAAAATCTGTCAACAACAAGGAAAAGGCAAAGGAGATGCTGTTCGCCAAGGTTTCAATATGGCAACTGGAGATATATTAATTATTCTAGATTCTGATTTAACAGTTAGACCCGAAGATTTAGTTCACTTTTTTCAAGCTGTTGCATCTGGTCATTGTGAATTTGCAAATGGTTGCCGTTTAATTTATCCCATAAATTCTCAAGCTATGCCCTGGTTAAATCGGATGGCTAATCGCTTTTTTGCTTGGTTATTGTCATACTTACTGAATACAAAAATCAAGGATTCACTATGTGGTACTAAAGTGCTTTCCAAAGAAAATTACCATCGCATTGCTGCTAATCGTTCCTATTTTGGAGAATTCGATCCCTTTGGCGATTTCGATTTACTTTTTGGTGCGGCTAAATTGGGATTAAAAATTAAAGATATACCAGTTCGATATGTTCCCAGAACCTATGGGAGTTCTAACATACAGCATTTTAAAGAAGGTTTGATTCTGTTTAAAATGTGTGTTTATGCGGCTCAAAAGATCAAGTTTATTTAGTAATAATTTGATATTAAAATATGTTATTTATTAAAATAAATTATATATGATTTATAATTTAACCACTGGATACAAGAGCAAGATTTTCAATTCATTTAGATTGAATTGGCAGAATATAATTAAAGTATTTATTGTTTTTGCAATCATCATCGGAATCATTTTGCGTTTTGCTAACCTTGAAAATAAGGTTTTTAATTGGGATGAGGTAAGGAGCTTTTATAGACTATCTGGATATGTAAGAGAAGAGGTAATTGATAAAATATTTACTGGCGATATTATTACAGCTCAAGACATACAAAAATATCAAACGCCCTCTCCAGAAAAAAATCTAGTAGATGCGGTTTTTGCTCTTTCTAATAATCCTGAGCATCCACCACTCTTTTACTTAATGGCTAGATTTTGGATGCATTTATTTAATTCACCATTTTCAGTAAGAGTTTTAGCTGTGCTCCTGGGAATTTTATCACTTGTGCCACTTTATTGGTTATGTTGTGAGTTGTTTGGATCACCCTTAGTCGCTTTAGTAGCACTTACATTATTTTCTATTTCCCCCTATCAAATTCTTCTTTCACAAGCAGCCAGGGAATATAGCCTTTGGACTCTAATGACAATTTTATCAAGTGCGACGCTATTACATTCCTTGCGGACAAGGAAAACAATGAGTTGGATAGCCTACACTATAACTATAATTGGAGGACTTTACTCTCATCTGTTTTTTGCCATAACTTTGTTGGGTCAGGTTGTTTACACTGTTAGCACAAAAGGATGGCATTATAGCAAAAACTTATTAAAATATTCTTTGTCATTGCTGATAGCTAGTCTATTTTTTTTACCTTGGACTATTATAATTTTAACTAATCATAAAAAACTTCAAGAAGTAACAGCTTGGACAAGAGAATTTGAATCTGGGTTTAAGAAAATAATTCAGGAAAATATTAATAATGTGGGAGATATATTCATAGATTTTAATGGCAACACCAGACTTGAATACTACCTATCGATAATTATTTTTTGTTTATTCGTGTATTCGATTTATCGGGTCTGTAAATCTAGAAAAAAAAACAAGTGGTTGTTTCTTGTCTTACTGATTTTTCCTTCATGGTTACTTTTGATTTTGCCGGATCTCATCTCGGAAGTCGGTGTAAGATCTTTGCAATCTCGTTATTTAGTGACATCATACTTAGGGATTCAAATTAGCGTTTCTTACTTAGTTGGCGCGGGACTTCAATTAAAAAACGATGCCTTAAGACTGGGAAGTCATTTATTACTGGTTACTCTGATTTCCTTGGGTGTAATATCTGGAGTATTAATTACACAGTCTCAAGATTGGGATTATTTAGAGCTTAAAGGAACACCAATATCTGAGAATCTTGAAATTGCTCCGATTCTTAATAAAAACAAACAACCTTTGGTAATCAGTGACTCAACTCATAGCTATCTCTTGTCTTTAAGTTATCTCATTGATGATCATGTCCGATTCCAATTGCTCAAAGAGAATGATCTAAATCAATGGAATAACAAGCTAATTATGCCCAAATTGGAAAATCAATTTAGTGATATATTTATTTACTATCCACGTCAGGAGTTGCTGGATTTTTTAATCAATAAATATCCTAGATTTCAAATAAAAAAAATCCATAAAGGGCTATTGAAAGTTGTTAAAATATGATACTATTAATTCATAAGCATTAATTCAGTGAACTTGCCCAGAATCAATGGGGAGCATGTCACCTTTGTAGGTTGGGATCTTGGAACGAAACCCAACGCCATCGTTAGTCTGTTGGGTAACGCTTACGCTCTCCCAACCTACAAGAATCTTGCGTGCTGTCCCTGATATGATCCCAATCAATGAGAATAACAGGATGAATAATCATGAATAATGTTAATTCAGAAAACAAAAGTTATTTTAAGACATTCAAAAAAATACATTTGCTATTTGCTATTATTTTGGTGTTAGGAATATTTTTGCGTTTTGCGAATCTCGATCAAAAAGTCTACAATGCTGATGAAGTCAGGAAGATTATCTGGCTTTCTGGTCATAGCAGTGAAGCATTTAAGGAAGAGGTTTTCACGGGAAACATTGTTAGTGCAGAAGAGTTAAAAAGATATCAATACCCTAGCTCAGACAATAATTTAACTGATGTATTTAAGGTTTTATCAGGTAAAACAGAACACGTTCCTCTACATCATATAATAACGCGATATTGGCTGAAGTTGTTTAGAAATCCAGCATCAGCAAAAACGATCTCAGTCCTCTTAAGTTTTTTATATTTACCCTGTTTTTATTGGCTCTGCATTGAGTTATTCAAATCCCCTTTAACAGGATGGGTGTCAATGGCCATAGCATCTGTTTCTCCCTTTCATATATTGGCATCTCAGAATGCCGGTTCATACAGCTTATGGACTGTTACTATTTTATTGTCTAGTGCGGCGCTACTGAGAGCTTTGCGTGTTCAAGATAGAACCAGTTGGTTGATGTATGCGATTACGCTGACACTGGGATTTTATACGCATTTATTTTCGGTTATTGTTGCCTTGGGTCAGCTAATTTATGTTTTATGTATCGAAGGCTTTAAATTTACTAAAAAAATAATCGATTATGGGTTAGCTTGTGTATTAAGTATAGTTTTATTCAGTCCTTGGATTATTATTTTCTTTTTAAATTTAGGCAGGGTTGATGAAGGAACAAGCTACTATGACCAATTTAAGATTAGTTTTAGTCAGCTAATCATGGCTTTATATATCAACATTGGCAATGTTTTTATCGATTTTTATCATCGACATGGCAGGCTAGAAAAACTGTTCTCTTTATGCTTATTTTTATTGATTATTTATTCACTCTACTATCTAGTGCGTAAGACCCGTATAAATGTATGGCTTTTTATTGTTATCCTGGTTAGCCTCACTCCTTTATTACATATAGTTGCTAATTTTATTACCCCCTCAGCATTGCACGTACAATCTCGATATTATCTTCCTTTCCATTTAGGCATTCAGTTATCTATTGCTTACTTATTAGCATCTCAAATGGGTTCAACATCGATTAAGTTATGGCAACGTCGTGTTTGGGCTATCATTTTCCTAATCATAATAACACTGGGGATTATGTCTGGAACAATTTTAATGCAGGAAAGAACCGCTAATTTAGATGATCAAAGAGGAACAGCTAGTGGTAAAAATTTAGAGATCGCCCCCTACCTCAATCAAGCCAAGAATCCGTTAGTGATCAGTGAAACTACACACAGCTTTATCTTGGCACTACTCTATCTTGTTGATGATGATGTCAAGTTTCAACTTCTCCAACCTGACAATGTTCAACAATGGCAACAAAAAATTAATTTGGTCGAAAACCTTGGTGAATTTAGTGATGTCTTTCTGCTTTATCCCGATCCTACATTTAAGGATTTTATCGAAAAAAATGAAGCTATTCAAACTCAGGTGCTTGTCAAGAACTTGTATAAAATAAACCTCAAGAATTAGGGGAAAATTTCATGCTCAATTTATTGCCATTTTTATCCCTTATTTTTCTACTTTTCATTTTTACCTCCTCAAAGCGCAGTTGGCGGTGTTACCTTAATTGTTGCGGTAGTCGGTTTAATTGCTATCGTAGCGCCGCCTAACCAAAACCCCTTATGTAGAAGCTGTTAAGGTTACCCAATCTCAAAATTGCTCGAATATTGGCTTAATCCTAGAAGGTACGTCGTTTGAATACCCTTTATGGAGACTTTTTCAGCAGGATCAGCCAAAGAGCAGGATTCAATTTGTTAACGTGAACAATGAGTCAGCCAACGTTCGTCCTTCTGTGAATGTTGAACCTTGTGCAATTCTGTCAATTACAACAAGAAAAACAGGAGCTGAACAGGAAAAAGAATTGATTCATGATCAAACCCTTTACCCAAAATATTGGTCTACGGATTTTGCTAAAGGTTCAGGAAAGGGAAGTGTTCAAGTTTTTCTCAAACAATAAGCAGTTTTAACTGTAGTCTAGATGATAAATCGTGCTGCAATAGTCAGATAACGCTTCAGAACATTGCTCGAATTGTAGCTTCGCTTTATCGATTAAATCTGGAGAAATTGTATGGTTTAATTTCCTCTGATTTCTGATAATTCGACCTGCTTTAATATTGCCCTTAGAATCACCGATGCTTGGCATTCCCGTTGTTCTAAGAACTTCATATTGCTCAGAAAATTTTTCTCTGGTTTCTAAAACATCCTTGAATGCTGTGAATACTGAATCCGTATGATCTAAGAGTTGCTGATAGGTTAAAAACAGACTGCGTTGTTTACTATTGATGAGTTGAGCATATCTGACTAAACTGGATAAGCGATTAATGTAGTAATGACAAGCCTTTTCTTCATCCCAATGGGGTTTTAAATCCATGATGCTGGCGAGACTCCGCTGAGGTTCTCTTAAGAGAAAAACAGCGTAGACTTGCTGAGAGTTCAAGATATCTTCGGTTAAAAATTTGTTGTCATGTAAAATTTTATCTAAAACATAGTTTTGATTCATCTGTAATTTTTTTAAGTCTTCAATTTGAGTAAATTCGCGTGAATTTAAATAAACCTTCACAAACAGCTTTTTAAAGTCTTGCTCGGAAGCATATTGAATATGGGTTTCACCATAACCGATAATTTCAGGATTAGAATTCAACAGATGAGTCAGTAACGACGAACCCGATCGCATGTGACTAAGAACTAACAGAATCCGGTACGGTTGTGCTCGTCCAACGATGGTGTACGGATCAGCAAGGGTGTTGATCCGAAAGTTGAAGTATCCCGCGATCAGATCATTTTTATACAGTCTAATTCCGTGACGTAGTGCTTGTATTTGTTTCATAGTAACCAATTAACCTGTTAGAAATAGGATTTATAACCAATGCTCAAAAATCAGATCATAATACCCCGCTTGTTCTGGCGGATACCATCCTTGCTCAATTTTCTCAATCAATTTAGGAAGTGCTGCTATAAATTCTGGCTCCCGATTTTTGGGATGAATCGTCCAAGCTTGGGGGGAATCCAGAACTGCTCGCACATAGGCGGTTTCTTCCAAGCGATTTGATACCATAATTTCCCAGGAGTCTAATTTTCCTTTTCCGGTTAAATAATTCAGTTTGGTTTTTAGCGAGTTGGGTAATCCGTTCAACACCTTATTTTTATAGGATTTCCATAGAACGGAGAGGGGAAGTAAGCTATCAAAACGTTGGCGATCGCTCAAATAAACACGACTGCTAAAAAACTTAAATTTATAGAACCCCGCCGGATCTCGTTCGTAAGGAACCCGTTGATTAATGTCTCCATCTTCTTTGGGGGGACCAGTTAGGGGTCTAACGAACATCACATCAGGATGGTTTTGCAGTAACTTAATCCCCTCTTCTATCCAACTGTAGTCCGGTTGCTGATGAATCAGCATATCACTATCAAAGTGAACCACATAGTCTCCCGGAACTTCTTCAATGGAGAAAATTGTGCCGAGAATTGGATATCCTTTGTAATTATGACTCGGGCGTATGCGATCGCCAAAATGTTTTTGATAAATCCGTTTCTGATACTCTGGAGAGTAATCAATATCAACAACCTTGTCAACTACACCTGCTGTTAATAGTTGATCACAATAATCCCGGAGTTGTTTCATTGTTCCCACACCTGGACGATTCACTTTGTCACCAGACAAGGGGGCTGTATCTACGGCTAAAAGGCGTTGCGTAAACGGAAAATTACACATCCTCACAATATGAGGAATCGTATGCATCATGAAGGGAATGTCAGTTCGCGCCACCATGATGGATAGAGAACAGGTTGCAGATACCATTAATTAATTCGTAGAGACTTATTCTCTATGATAAACCTGAATTCGATAATCTAGCAAAAGGTAGAAGGTAAAAGTAAACGTGAGATGGGCGGATTTAGTCACGTTATCAGTGGGTGGCGCAATGTTAACGCTGTATTCAGATTGGCGATTAATTTTTGAGCCGATCGCGAAAATAGCGGCGATACATCTGACACAAGGGTGTGACAGCGTTTCCCTGAAACTTCACCAGTCCCATACTGCGTAACTTAAACGCAGCGGCAGCTTTAATTTCAACAGACTGATTCGCCGCCACAACTTGCTGAATCGCTGCCACCAATTCGGCATTTTCTTCTAAATTTAATAAATGGCGACGTAAATGGTCATAGAATGGTCCTTCTTCCGTCGGCGCAACTTGCAGCAATTTCTCCAATGTCATCTTCCCTCGGGCGATTTGATAAAGTGCGACTCGCACCAGATAGGGATGTCCTCCAGTCATACTCATTAATTCTTCAACCTGGTTGGGTTGCCAATCTAGAGAATGGCGCTGGACTAAATCCCAGACTTGTACCGGATTCAGTTCCGGGAGTTCAATCGGTATGCCAACGTTAAAGGGGGATTGATTAATATTCAGGGGAATATAAACTTCTTTAGAATGGACAAACACTAATCGCAGTCGCTGCCAAATTGCCTGGTTCTTCCCCTGCTCATGCCATGCTCGCAACAGTCCAAAAAAGTCTGTGGCGATGTCTGGATATTGGAAGATTTGATCCACTTCATCTAATCCCAATACTAAAGGACGAGTGGTTTCTGATAATAAATAGCGTTGAAAATAATCGGTACATTTATTCTTACTGCCTAAAATTCCTCGCCAATAGGTGTCTAAGCGATCGTCTAAGCCTAAATTCCAGCTCACACTGGCACAAAACCATTGTAAAAATTGATCTAAACTGGTGAGAAACTCTGCATCAGCCGATTGAAAATTCAGGCAAACGGTGCGATAGCCTTGCTGACTGGCATAGTTGAGAATCCGTGAGAGTAATGAACTTTTGCCCATTTGTCGCGGCGCTTTTACCCGAATTAAAGCACCGGGTTTGAGAATAGCATTATAACAGTCTGATTCTACGGGAGGACGCTCGACGTAAAAGCTAGAATTCAAACTTACCTGTCCTTCGGGTTCATCTAGCGTCTGAGGTGAGGAAAGGGGTAATGTGGGGGTTTGGTGATCAGTGATGGGTGATTGAGGATGAGTGGTGGGGACAACCAGGGTTTGCGGATGAGTAATGGGTTCATCGCCTTGGGTATCTTGGCGGAATTGCTCTAAGGCTTGCAGGGCTTCACTGGCGTCTCGATATCGCTGTCGATAGTCATAGCGCACCATCTTATCTAGAATAGTGGCTAAACCGGGGTGAATCGTCATGCGATCGCGCAGTAAGGTGCAAGAAAATTCTCCATACTGATCACGAGGGAGTCTCTGAGAGGTTTGCTTACTGGTGGGACTTAATCCGGTTAAGGCTTGCAACACCACCATTCCCACGGCGTAGATGTCGCTACTAAAATAGGGTTGACCCGCTTGTTGTTCACTGGGCATATAACCGGGAGAACCCACGGCTACGGTGATACTGGTTGCGCCATAAAGGTTAGAGGCGGGCGTACTAACGGCTTTAACCACACCAAAATCAATCAACACAATTTTGCGATCGCGGCGGCGGCGAATCAAGTTGGCGGGTTTAATGTCGCGGTGAATCACCTGCTGTTGGTGAACAAAGGCTAAAACCTGTAAGATATCGTTAAGCAGTGCGATCGCTTCTGACTCAGTGATTTTTTGACCCAGAGCAAATTCTTGGTTCAGGGGTTGACCCTCGACAAACTCCTGCACCAAGTAAAACTCCTCATCTTGCTCAAAGTGCGCCAGCAATCGGGGGATTTGATCGTGGGTTCCCAAGCGATACAGGGTTTGCGCTTCCCGCTCAAATAAGCGTTTTGCCGTTTCCAAGGCTTGCGGCTGGTTTAGCTGAGGTTTGAGTTGCTTAACCACACACAAGGGATTCCCCGGTAAATGGCTATCTCTAGCCAGAAACGTTTGACCGAAACCGCCACCGCCTAAGTATTTGATGATTTGATAGTGACCCGCCAAGAGTATCTTCATTTTAGTTATTGGTCATTTGTCATTTGTCATCAGCGGCGATGTTTGATAGCACCATCGCTTGAATCATTAAGGTTTTGCTGCTCATTGGCTCTTTCAGTTGTTGCTAAACTACCGAATTGGTTCTGGTTTTTATTAGCACTCAATGGCATCGAGTGCTAATTTTACGACTTACTTTAACTTACCCTCGACCATTAAATAAAATTTTCATAAAACTGTTCACAATGATAATCTATAATCAATTTCTTTGATTAAGATTGGGGATAACGGTTGTAAAAGTAGAGGCTAAATTCCATGAACTATACATTTGATATCCTTGGCGTTTCCCCTATCCTGGACTTTTTTAATCATCAACAGCGGATCGGTGAAAAAGCCAATCCCCCAGGCGTTGAATATTTGGGAACCTATCAATGTACCTTGGATGCCTTCTTAGAATCGGTTGAAACCGTTCCCACTCAGAAGGGATGGAATATGGATAGAGCGGTGGATACCGTGATTCAATTCTGGATGAATCACCCGGATCGGATTCGCTATTGGAAAAATCGTCTAGAGGATGCCGGGAACGCCAGTGTACTGGTGTCACGAATCGCAGATATGCCATCGCTTAAAGCCCAGTTTAACTCGCTGTTCAAGGAAAAGTAAAAGGCAGAAGAGACTGATACCGCGATCGCATTCCTGGTATTGGTGAAGATTATTGCATCTACTATAGGTTTATCGCTTTCGATTCTCTAGGGATATACAAGGCAAAACCTACCCCATAAATAGCCTATGCATTTAAATCCCGATCAGATGATTCAGATGATTCAGATGATTCAGAATAATCCAGATTGAACTTTAAACTATTTTCCAGATATTCAATCCGTTTTTGCTGATTCGCCAGTTGCTGAGTTTGTTCATTTAATTCTTTCTCTAAGTCTTTGTTGTGTCGCTTCTGATGGGAAAGTTTCCAATTTTGCCGCATCAGGGATGGTACCGATACCAATAATCCCACCACAACGCCAACTCCTAGAGTTAAGACGAGAACTAGCGCCAAAGATATCTCTAGTCGCCAAATCCCTAAAGTTACGGCGATAGGCACAGTATTTTGCAACGCAAAAATAATTGCTAAGATGGCGATAATAACTGCTATAATTAAAAATAATCGCATCCGTCATCAATTAAAATTATAAAGTATACAACAAAAAACACTCTATCCGTAGGTAACATTGTCTCATTGTAACATTGTCTCATTGTAACATTGTCTCATTGTCTGTCTACATTGTCTCAAGCATAGCGCAAGTGAGGTATCTGATGTCTGCAAAAGTCGAAGTTCTCAAGCAAAGTGAACTCTTAAACCGATTAGTCTTAGATCGTCATACAACTGAAGAAGTTGGTCGAGTGACACAGCTATGGCTTGATTGGCAAGCTCACCGCGTGGTTGGGTTAACCTGCAAGTCTGGGTTTCTCGGCGGCAAAAAACACCACATTACCTGGGAACAAGTCAATACTGTTGGCAGCGATAGCATTCTTGTCAACAGTCTGAAGGAAGAAACCGAGTCTGAAACCCTTGAACTTCTCGAGTCTCCCATTGGTGTAGAAGTTTGGACGGATGCTGGCAACAAAGTTGGCAAATTTGTTGATTATATCATTGAACCAGAAACGGGAGCCATCGTTAATTACTTATATTCCTCCAGTGGTTGGCAAGGAATGATGGACGGGATTTATACCCTTGCACCCGTCGCCGTTTCCAGTGTGGGAAAAAAGCGAATCATTGTGCTAGAGGAAGCGGTTAAAAACAGTGATCAATATACCGAAGGCATTCATGAGCGCATGAGTCAAGCCGCCGAATTTATTCGCAGTGACTATAAAAAAACCCTTGAGGATATGGAATCTCTCAAACAAGGTGTTCCCCAGGTTACAGAGAATCTTACCGACCAAGCCAAATCTGCTGGTGATAAATTCAAAGAACAATTTTCTGATGGTAAAAATTCGAGTCAAAAAAAGGATGAAGAATGAAAAATATTTAAATGTTGAGTGTTAATTATTCACCCTTCACCCCCTTCAAAAACTTTTCCTTCAAATCCTTTAACCCCCTCTGCGCCCTCTGCGTAAACCTCTGCCTCACTCTGCGTTAAAAACAATCTAATTCTGATGCTAACAGATTGAGTATAACCAATCACCAATCATCATTACTGAGGCAAAATTTTACCCGTTGAATCAATCTGTAAAGGAGTATTCGGAAAATCACTCTGAGTAAGCTGGCGCATCAGTCGAATCGTGCGCCCTTGGGAATCCGGATAAGGAATCCCCTGATGATTTAACATAATTGGGATAATTTGACCCGAAACCAAATCACCCTGGTTATCCAACTCTACCTCCAATACCAAAGAATACGCCAATTGAGCTTGAGTCGAGAGAGTCCGATACCCCATAAAATTGCCCAAAGAATAGGCAATTAACTTTCCCTTATACATTTCTAAGGCTCTCGGAACATGAGGTCCATGTCCGAGAATTAAATCAGCACCGTGGTCAATCATCGTCTGAGAAAACTTAACCAAATTGCCGCGATTTTCGCCAAAAAAATACTCCGTTTGATTGCGAACGTGCATCGCCCCAGTGCCTTCCGCCCCTGCATGAACAGAAATAATCACGATATGAGCATTTTGACTGGCTTCTTCCACTAACGCTATAGCGGCAGGCAAATCATTCAACGAATTGTGATAATTAAAATAACTAAAACCAATCCAGGCAATCCATAGGTCATTGATGTTAGCATATAAAATTTGATTCTTTTCGCCTAAAGCTTTAACTCCAGCCTGTTCCAAATTATTAATAGTATCTGCAAATCCTTGACGTGAGAAATCATAAGAATGGTTGTTGGCAACGCTCATAATATCAAAGCCCACCTCTTTTAACAAAGAGGCATAATCAGGCGGCGTGCGAAAGGCGATAATTAATCCCCCTATCGACTTAGCAGAATAGGGATAATTCGTTAAAGTACTCTCATAATTACCAAATAATAAATCAGCACCTTGCAGGCTGGGTTGAACCGCTTGAAAAAGAACCGCTTTATTGGGATGCAGTTTATTCTGAGGATAATTCGTACCCGGAATAATATCCCCCACGGCTTTAATCTGAACCGTCGCATTCGGCGGCGGGGGTTCTGTGGGGATATCCGATTGAGGTTGAATGATTGGTTCTGCTGGGGGTTCAGGATAGCTTTGGACAACACCATACCCCATACCGCACAAGAAGCTAACCGTACCCACTGACAGCAACAATGCTCCGCTGCGACGTAATGGTATGATAAAGTTCGTCATTCGTCATTTGTCATTCGTCATTTATTGGTCTTGCCGTCAAATGTAACTCTGGGTCTTGCGCTACCCAACCCGCAGGCGCATTGAAGCGAACTTCAAAATGCAAATGAGGTTGGTCAATGTCCGGACTTCCTGTAGTACCCACCGCCCCTAAGGGTGTTCCCGGTTTGATCCGTTGACCCGTTCTCACCGAAAGACGACTTAAATGGGCATACCGGGTTTGGCGTCCACCTTGGTGATTGATCACAACTAAATTACCATAGGTTCCCTGTTGACCCGCAAAGGCAACTGTACCCGAATCCACCGCTAACACCGTGGTTCCAGGGTCTGCCAATAGATCAATACCACTGTGAAACTGAGTTTGTCCATCGTCATTTTGATGCCAACCGTAATTAAACCCCATGGGCGCTAATGCGGGCAAGGGATAACCAGGAAATCCAGTATAGTTTTCCACAGGTTTACGATTTGCCAGTACCCAATTCACCCCTGAGACAAAAACCATATCGGGTGGTTGTGGTGGACAGCCATTGACCTCAAATAAAATATCAGCCCGGATACCATACGCCTCAGCTAAGTCTTGCCAGCTAGCCCCAGCCGGAACTTGCACCCGAATTCCATTAAAGGGAGGAATCAGAATCTCTCGACCCACAGGCATGGATTTTTGTGACAGGCTGGGATTGAGTTCTGCTAAGGTTTCTGGGATTAGGCTGTATCGTTGAGCAATACTATCTAATGTTTCACCGGGCGCGACTTTGTGTTTCTGCAAGCGGGAAAGGGCAGGTGCTGGACAGCTATTTTCAGACGGTGAGGATGATTGTGCCGTTGCTGGATTGGAGATTGGGGCAACGAGGCAAATCAGGGTGGAAACGATAGGCAGCCAGCGATGGAACGTCATAGTTGAGAAGTATGAATGGCTAATGGTATAGTATTTAGTCTTTTATTATTATGGCTTGCAGCAGCAGAACGTATCGGGCAGGCGATCGCACTCGAACTCCAGCTTGATCAATTAACTGAGATGATGATAGCGAATCGCGATCGCCATGATTGACAGCTAGGTTTTTCCATTAAGATTTGTGTAAGTAACTTGACACCAGACGTAGCGTTAATCCTAGTGAAGGAAGGGACGAAGCTCCCTCAGCTTCCCCTGCTCCTTACCCCCCCCACAAGACTATTCAATTGGCTTCCCCCTTTTTAAGGGGGACGGGAGGGGGATCTAATAGGGGGACGGAAGGGGGATCTGAAGGGGGACTTTGATCTACTGTACTTTATTACAGCGCAAAGAGCTGTAACGCCAAGGACACAAGATCTGAGTAAGTACCTGGACATAAATTTTGTCCGATTACTTATAACCATTCAAGAGAGATTAACTTGCAGCATAATAGTTTGAAGCAATGATAAATAAATAGCTAAGTTTTTATGTTGATTCATCAATACTATTGACCCGCATCGCTCCTCCTAAATACACTAAAAAAAGCTAGGGAGTAAAGTAATAGATTGAGCCAACATCAGAGTTTAACGCTTAACCTTAAGACACTCTCCTTGTTCTCGACATTCCCTCACTCCCATCATTCACGCATTGTCGTTCTCCAAATAAAAAAATGACTGCTAAAATGGCAATCCCTGAACAGCCAGTTAACCCCAACTCGGAAACCTGCCATCCGGAAATCACCAGCGAAGTTCTCACCAAAGAAAAAAAACAGCCTTGGGTTCAACTCATTTCCACCTTGATCGAGACGATAGAGACTCTCTCTGATCACCTAAACAACCGAGTTACGAACACCAAGCAAATTTTTATCGCGGTTGCTTGGATTATAGCTGCCCTAACCAGTCTCAAACTAAGTCTGGCTGTCCTGAATGCGATTAATACGATTCCCTTCTTAGGCTTATTCCTAGAGATAATTGGCATTGCTTATGTAAGTTGGTTTATTTGCCGCTATTTGCTCAGTGCTGCCAACCGTCAAGACTTAGCTTTACAAGTGAAGTCTTTCAAGGAACAAATTTTTGGCACGATCTCCTAAATAAACCGTCAGTCAACTTTTAAACTCATTCCACATCAAAGACTCAGTGGGATGAGTTTACCATTATAGGAATTATCTGGATATACATTCGGTGGGCTGGACTAAGATCAAATCCTAACTGTTCCCTGCTCCCTTGTTCTCACGCTTAAGTTGAATTGTGTCCGACTACCTATGATATCGTTAAAAACAATAACATATCAGCGATAATAAATGACCAATAGAGACATTATTGAAATCCTCAAACAGGACTATCAACGCTTTCCTGTTGACCAAACCTACAGTATCTACGCCAACACGGTCTTTTTCAAAGACCCACTTAACGAATTCCGGGGACTTAATCGCTACAAACAAATGATTGGATTCATCCAAACCTGGTTCATCAATCCCCAACTTGACCTGCATGACATTTCCCAATCCGGCGATACCATCAAAACGCGCTGGACTTTAAGCTGGACAACACCCCTCCCCTGGAAACCGCGAATTTCGATCCCGGGTTGGAGCGAATTACGTCTAAATGCAGATGGACTAATTTCTTCCCATATCGATTATTGGGATATCCCCCGCTTGGATGTTCTCAAGCAACTGTTTCGGTGAAAACCCGATACAGTGAATAAATGTAAAGGTTTCTCAGGTGAGCGGAATTATCTATGCGAGTAATTTTAATGACAGGCAAAGGCGGAGTCGGTAAAACCTCCGTAGCCGCAGCCACAGGTCTGCGTTGTGCCGAATTAGGGTATAAAACCCTCGTCCTAAGTACAGATCCCGCTCATTCCCTCGCTGATAGTTTCGACCTGGAACTCAGTCACGAACCCCGACTCGTCCGTCCTCATCTTTGGGGGGCGGAACTGGATGCGCTGATGGAATTAGAAGGGAACTGGGGTGCGGTGAAGCGCTATATTACCCAGGTACTGCAAGCACGGGGACTCGAAGGGGTTCAGGCGGAAGAATTAGCCATTCTTCCGGGAATGGATGAAATTTTCGGTCTGGTGCGGATGAAGCGTCACTACGACGAAGGGGAGTACGACGTGCTAATTATCGATTCAGCACCCACGGGAACCGCCCTACGACTCCTCAGCTTACCGGAAGTCGGGGGTTGGTATATGCGCCGCTTCTATAAACCCCTGCAAAAAATGTCCGTGGCGTTGAGACCCCTGGTTGAACCTATATTCAAACCCATCGCGGGATTTTCTTTACCCGATAATGAGGTGATGGACGCTCCCTATGAATTCTACGAGCAAATTGAACAGCTCGAAAAAGTTCTTACCGATAACACCAAAACCTCAGTCCGCTTAATCACCAATCCCGAAAAAATGGTGATTAAAGAATCCCTCCGCGCCCACGCCTACCTCAGCTTGTACAATGTTTCCACCGATTTAGTCGTTGCCAATCGGATTATCCCCGACGAAGTGACTGACCCGTTCTTCCAACATTGGAAAGAGCATCAGCAAGAATATCGCCAGGAAATCCACCAAAACTTTAGTCCGCTTCCGGTTAAAGAAGTTCCCCTCTTTGCGGAAGAGATGTGCGGACTTGAGGCGCTAGAACGACTCAAGCAAACCTTGTATGCAGACGAAGACCCAACTCAGGTTTACTACCAGGAAAACACAATTCGGGTTGTTCAAAACGAAAACGAGTATAGTTTAGAACTGTATCTACCCGGTATACCGAAAGACCATATCCAATTGAATAAAACTGGGGATGAGCTAAATGTACGGATTGGCAATCACCGCCGCAATCTTGTCCTCCCCCAAGCCTTAGCTGCACTGAAACCCGCTGGTGCCAAGATTGAGGACGATTATCTCAAGATTCGCTTTGCAGAAACGGCGAAGGTTTAAGGTTTAGGGATGAGAGATGGGAGAATAAGGGTGCAGAGGTGCGGAGGGGCGGGTTTAGTCGCATTCGGGTGAGGGAAGAAATGATAATAGTATAGCACTACGGGGATACGTTAGGACTTTTCTCTGTTGCCTATTGCCTATTGCCTTTTCACCCAATTTTATTGTCCTAACCTCAATGCGTAGTGCTATAAAACCCGCCCCTACACCATTTACCAATGACGTAGCTGGCTTCTCGCGCTCTTCGAGTCCCGCTGTTAACTTGAAATGTCCTCACTTATTTAAAGGTTGGTTGGTGTTTCCGGAGCAATAACTTCAGTGTCACCTTTAATTCGAGCCTGCTGCTCAGTCATTAAATCGCTGACTTGATCAATTTCGATACCCATACCCTCACAGGCTTTCTTGAGTTCCGCTGTAAAAGTTGAGATATCGTCTCCGTAGCCACAGAGTTTCGCTGCTGTTTCCGGTCCCTGCTTGGCGTTCGCTTTAGCACAATCAACTAAATCAGTGCCTTTGAGTGGATTTGAAGCTGCCATATTATAACCTGTCCTTCTTTTCTTTAATTCTCACTCTCAAGCTAGTGAAAACGTTGTCAAGATGCATCTATCAATAGATGGAAATCTTTTCTGATAGAGCCTAAAAATAAAGTCCTACTCTTGTACAGATCCCCGACTTCTTAAAGAAGTTGGGGATCTCAATCATTAATTCTTAATTGGCTCACACGGCGGCTAACGATGATTTGAGAGATTCTTTCAGCAATTCAGCTTTATCCGTATGTTCCCAAGGCAAATCCAAATTAGGACGTCCAAAATGCCCATAAGCCGCGACATCTTGATAGAAGCGACCCCCTCTTAATTTAGGGAGTTCCAGCAGATTAAAGGCTTGAATAATCCCGGCTGGACGCAGTTCAAAATGCTGTTGTACCAGTTCTAGCAATTTTTCTTCTTCAACTTTACCCGTACCAAAGGTTTCCACCATAATACTGACGGGTCTAGCAACACCAATGGCATAACTGAGTTGAACTTCGCACTTTTCGGCTAAACCTGCTGCCACAATATTTTTGGCAACATAACGACAAGCATAGGCTGCCGAACGGTCTACCTTGGTGGGGTCTTTGCCTGAAAATGCCCCGCCGCCGTGACGGGAATAGCCACCGTAGGTATCAATAATGATTTTACGTCCGGTGAGACCTGAATCCCCTTGGGGTCCACCAATCACAAATTTCCCGGTGGGGTTGACTAAGAAACGGGTATTATTATCGGGCTTAATCTCAATATCTCCAAACGCGGGTTCTACTACCGCTGACCAGAGATCCTCTTTAATTTTATCTCGGACAGCTGCTTCCTCGGTAATCTCACCAATGGTGGCGGTGTGTTGGGTGGAGATTAAGATGGTATCAATGCCAATGGGTTTGCCATCTTCGTAGAGTACCGTAACTTGAGTTTTGCCATCAGGACGCAGGTAAGGCAACTGTTCTGACTTACGGACGGCGGTTAACTGCCGAGATAAGCGATGTGCCAGACTCAGGGGCATGGGCATCAATTCTGGGGTTTCGTTGCAGGCAAACCCAAACATCAACCCTTGATCCCCGGCACCAATCGCATCGAGTTCATCATCACTCAACTTGTCTCGTGTTTCCTGGGCGGTGGTGACACCTTGAGAAATATCTGGAGATTGTTCATCCAGGGCGACTAAGACGGAACAGCTATTGGCACAGAAGCCGTTATCGGCGTCGGTATAGCCAATTTCGGCAATTTTTTTGCGGGCTATATCAACGTAGTTTACATTGGCTTTGGAGGTAATTTCACCTGTAATCAATACCAATCCGGTATTAACTACCACTTCTGCAGCAACACGGCTACGGTTGTCTTGGGTGAGTAGAGCATCTAAGATCGTATCGGAAATCTGATCGCAGATTTTATCGGGATGACCTTCTGTAACTGATTCGGACGTAAATAGGTAGCGACGAGGCAATGGACTAATCTCCTTAAGAAACGAGTTTAGGATAGTTCCTGAGGGTTGTAGCTTGTTATCATCGAAAATTGGGGTTGGTAAGGGGACGAATGGAAACCCCTGTCATTTATATATGGGGAGGAATTCGTCCCCTTACATAAACAGCAGTCTGACAGGACTTCCTCTTTTAGAAAGTGCATCAGCTCCATTTCCCGTGTACACGACTGCGATGTAAAGTTGAAACCCCTACCGCCTTGGATGTACTTACCGCGTTCGATGTATTGCATTCACCTTTCGCTTGGGCAGTGTAGAGACGCGCCATGGCGCGTCTCTACGTTCAACCTGTACGCATAGGGGTGGGGTATGGTTGCCCCTAACTCCCATTTCTGGGGTGACGTTAGCCTCGCATAAGTTAACGGTCGGTACTTTCCAAGCAGCACTGGCTTAACCCTTGTAAACCTGTTTAACCACTTGGTTCTAGAGCATGGGACTGGCTTACGCGCTACGCGCACGCATCCCAAGGTAGGAACTTTAACTCTTGCCGTTAACGTAGTGCGTTAGGCACTTAGGCTGGTCAGGTACGGGCTTTATTCAAGCCCCCGGCTTATAGCGGTGGGGTTCCTGACACACGATACATAGAGGGGATTACCCACTGATCACAGAACTTTAACAGAATTTGCTCTATTATCCATCCAGAACTGTTGAATGTTAAAAAAACTTTACCGCCTCTCTCTCCTAAGACTGATCATTCTTATACTGAAAATTCGCTTATTTGTCAAGTGTTAGTTAAGGGTTTCCTGAGACAAACGCTTTATTTTTTTAGGGTTTCCGGTTTGGACAACACGCCCTAATTCCGAATTAAGTCAGGGACAGTTATCTAAGGAGGCTGGACTTGAGACAGGATAAGAGCGATCGCGCTATGCATAGCTTGCCCGGTTAAAGACAGACGAGCCGCTTGATCCGCCGTTTTTTCCCATGCCAATAACTGGGCTTGAAATAAAGGATCGCGTTTCGCCCGCCTGAGCATGGCTTGACGAATGATTTTTTGCACAATATCTTGGGTGGGAATATTCTGTTGACGTAAAAAATCCAACAGTCGCTGTATCCCTTCGGCGCATTTATCAGGCGGCTGGAATAGAATAATTTGTTGGATTTGATGAATAACTTCCTTATAGATACGGCGGCGATTATTGGCTAAAACTTGAGTTGGATTGGGTGAGGTAGCAGAATTTAACGACGAGTTGACTTGGGAGTCTCCAGATTTGTCTATCTCTAGCAATTGCCAAATTGTTAGACGGTGATGGGTAAAACGCTGGTACATTTGGGGATAAAGTTGCAGGATGCGTTGATTTACCGCTTGGGAATTGACTCCCGGTTTTGTCGATAGGTAAAGAATATAGTGATCGCATTGTTTACTCAAGGCTTTCAGCGACAGTTTTAGATCAGGATATTCCTGTTCCACTTGGGCAAGGGTAAATACCAATACCTCTCTATTTGGCATCTCCGAGAAAGGAACCTCGATTAAGAGCAAATCAGTCGTTTTCTCTTGACTCAGTTGTCCCGGCATCAAATCACCTGTAGGCGGATAGCGTTTATTCGGCGTTTTCGTTTCCCAATTAAACTGGGTAAATAGGTAACGACAATTCACGTTTGTCAAATCTACCTCTTCTAAATGCCAGTTGTGGATACAGCATCCAGTGAGTTGGGCTTGCTCAAGTTTGGGGCGAATTAAATAACTACCAATCAAATAGGCATCGGTTAAATTTGCCTCAGTTAAAATCGTTTCATTTAAATAAGCCCCACTTAAATCAGCCTGTCGTAAATCTGCCCCTTGCAGATTAGCCGCCGTCAAATTCGTCTGTAAACAATAGACATTCTGTAGAACCGTGCGTCGCAAATTAGCGTTTACTAAGCTGGCTCTGAGTAAATACGCCCCCATCAGATTTGCCCGACTTAAATTTACGCGATCGCCTGTGACTTCACTGAGATCTGCATCAGTTAAAATAGCTCGATAGAGTTCTGCCTGAGTGAGGTTGGCACGGCGCAAACAAGCCTGACGCAGGTTAGCTTCGGTTAATGTCGCACCGACTAATATCGCGTCTCGTAAATTAGCTTTCTCTAATAGAACTTCCCGCAGGTTGGCTGTGGTAAGATTGGCAGCAATGAGACTGGCTTGGTAGAGATTAGCCGCCATTAACTGTGTGCTAATAAGCTGAGTTTTATCCAGGGTAGCCCCTGTAAGATTACTATGATTCAACTGGGCTGCCTGGAGATTTGCACCACTCAAGTTACAGTAGGGGGCTTCTACCCAACTTAAATTGGCTTGGCAAAGACTAGCGGATTGCCCATCCACCTTGCTGAGATTTACACGGGTCAAGATGGCTTGGTTAAGATTACTATGTTTTAGGATCGCGTTGTGTAAATCTGCCTGATGCAGACAAGCACCACTGAGATTAGCGTAGTCAAGGGATGCCCAACTGAGGTTGGTATTCGTCAGGTTAGCCCCACTTAAGTTAATCGTCCGCAAATCTGCCCCCTTCAGGTTAACACCACTCAGGTCAACCTGGGCGAAATCACGGTCTCCTTGGCGGTAACGAGTGAGAAAGTTCTGGACTTGCATTATTTCCAGTTTGCCATTTAAGGGGATTGGGGGAGTTTTGAGTTTTGACCCTTCGCTTCGCTCAAGGGAACCTGGTTTTGAGTTAACGCCCTCATCGAAAATTGTGGTTGGTAAGGGGGCGAATGCTCCCTCCGCTCCCCCAGCTTCCCCTGCCCCCAGACGTGCCATGGCACGTCTCTACATGCTTTTACGAATTATGTTGGTTTTTCTACCTCACAGGGGAACCTTATGTATGAAGCGTAACATTATAGGTTGGCTTAGATACGTTGAATTTGTCTATTTCTAGAGTCTATAGGGAAAGGGGAGTTATGGCAGAGCTGGAAACGAGAATTTATTGTCCTCTGAATGGTTTAAACTCAACCGCACAAGACCAAAAACGGCTTGCTACTCTCCAAGAACTCGGTTTACTCGAAGCCGAAGGGATCGCCGTTTTCCAGGAAGCGACTCAGACGGCGGTGCGATTTTTAGAGGTTCCTATAGGTTGGTTGGGTTTCCTGACAACTGATCAACTCTTGATTCAATCAGCCGTTGGTTTATCGAGAGTGGGTTTGATGAATCCCCTTGCCCAATCTCGTCAATTACACCGTCAGGAAAGTTTCTGTACTTATGTGGTCGAGAGTCAGCAGGTTTTAGCGATTCAGGATACGGCAAGTAATCCAGTTTTTGCCCAAAGTTTGCTCGTGGGTTACTACGGTATCCGCGCTTATTTGGGAGCGCCTCTATTCACAGCCGATGGATTGTGCTTAGGTACGTTGGCGGTGATGGATTTAGTTCCGCGTTCTTTTACCCCTAGAGATATTGAGTTTCTGGCAATGACTGCTCGATGGTGTCTGAGTGAATTTGAGCGAAATTATCAGTTGCGATCGCACGCCTCAATTCTACCTGATTTTCCTCAGGCGAGTGCATCCCTAACCCCCAATGAGTCCAATTTTACTCAGGGGATGGTTAGCGAATCCTCTGTTCCGTTCTCCTCAACTCACTCAATTAAGCTGCAACTACTCACACATCTAACCCAAGAACTGCGAACTCCATTAACTTCAATTATGGGCATGGCAAGTGTTCTCAATCGCCAAATTTATGGTGAACTAACTGACAAACAGAAAGAATATTTAGAAATTATCCATCAAAGTGGTCAGCATCTCGTCTCCCTGGTTGAGGAAATTATGGCTCTGGATGTATTTGATGAAATTAATAACCCACCGTATCTGAATTTGAGTCCGGTCGATATTGAAATGCTTTGCCAAAAGGCAATTCATTCTCTGGTTGAAACCGCAGAGCAAAATCAGCAACAGATTCGTTTGACCATAGAACCGGGAACTCGACTTTGGTTACTCGATAAAGAAAAAGTGCAGCAAATGCTGTACTACGTTATCCTCAGCGTGATTTATTCGGCAGAAGCGGGAGGAGAAATTCGCCTTCATGTTTCTCGCAAAATTGATACGCTGAATATGGCGGTTTGGGTGTCTCATCCGTGGCTAGGAGAGGGCGTCCCCACCGTCTATGAGGAATTGACTGATGTATCCTTAACGGGGCGAGACAGCGAGAAGCCAAAGCAAAACGGTGAGGCGGCTTTCCCTGTGTCTTCGACATTGAAAAAGCCCGTGATTTCCAGTGTCTCCATGTCCAAAACCTTGATGGTGAATGGGAAGGAAATGCTGCTGAAAACCGATTCGCGTGAAAGTTTGGGCTTATTCCTCAGTTGTCATTTAGCCGAACTCCACCACGGAAAACTGGCGGTACAGGGTTTGTCGGAATCAGGCGATCGCTATATCATCAGTTTGCCTAAGTTAGATCTGTAGCCCGGTGGTGACGAGACTTCTGTAGGGGCAACCCTAGTTTATTGAGTACATTGGTGTTGTTCATTAGTGCAAGCGGGTCGCCCCTACAACGACCAATGACCAATGACCAATCACCAATAACAATCAACCCGTATTCCGCATACCCGCAGCAATCCCGTTAATTGTCAACAACGCACCCCGCAGTAACTCACCTTTACTATACCGAGATTGGACAAACCCCGATGCCATCTGACTGCTATGCTGGCGCAACCGTTTCAGCAAAGAGACTTGCAAGAAACCCAGGGGAACAATCGTACCATTCCGCAAGTGCACTGATCGCTGTAACTCTGGATCACCATCCAGTAACTGCTTATGCCCGGTAATTAACGAGATTAACTCACAAGTCAGGTTAAATTCCTGGCTAATTTGCTGGAATAACCGATCAAACCGTTCTCGATCATCGGGATGGGACAATTTCTCCACATAATGACCCGCAATTTGCAGATCCACTTTTGCCAACGTCATCTCTACCTTAGAGATAACCATCTTAAAAAAGGGCCACTTGAAGTAAAAATAACGCAACAGCTTCAAATTTTCTTCGGGTTCTTCATCCAAAAACCCTTTCAACGCCGCACCCACACCATACCAACTGGGTAATAAGAAACGACTTTGTGTCCAACTAAACACCCAAGGAATTGCCCGTAGACTGCTAAAATCTTTCTTACCACCGCGACGAGTGGGACGGGAACTGATTTGCAACTGGCTAATTTCCTGAATTGGCGTCACTTCATTAAAGAAATCCAAGAAATCCGACTGCTCATACACAAACCCCCGATAATGTTGGCGCGATCGCACCGCCAATTCTTCCATGATTTCGTTCCAGGGTTCCAGGTTATCAAAGCCGCTTCCCAGCAAACTCGCTTGAATCACCGCCGTGGTCACAGTTTCCAGGTGATACAGTGCCAACTCTGGCAGAGAATACTTCGACGCCAGCACCTCGCCTTGTTCCGTAATCTTAATCCGTCCCTGGATACTCCGCCCCGGTTGCGCCAGAATCGCCTCATAGGTTGGTCCACCGCCACGCCCCACGGAACCGCCGCGTCCGTGGAAAATACGTACAGCAATCCCATAGTCTTCGGCAATTTGCTGTAGGGCTTTTTGGGCTTTGTGAATTTCCCAATTACTGCTTAAGAACCCAGAATCCTTGTTACTGTCTGAGTAGCCCAGCATTATCTCCTGTAACGGTTGAGGATAAGATGGGAAAGCCGGGGAATTCTCGTCACCCATCGCTCTTTCGCAATCCTCTAGCGCCTGATAACCGCCAGCTAAACATGCCCGATACAGGGGTAACTCAAACAGGGATTTCATCACCTTTGGCGCTCGTTTCAAGTCGTCTACCGTTTCAAATAAGGGGACAACCTGAATACTACTCCTCCCAGTTGCAGGATCATAGAGTCCAGCTTCCTGAGCCAAGAGCAACACTTCCAACAAATCACTAGCTTCGTGGCTCATGCTAATAATATAGGTTTGGCAAATTTGTTCACCAAACTCTTGGTGCAGCCGCCGCAACATGCGGAAGGTTTCTATGGTTTCACAGGCTTCGGGAGAAAAGGGAAGTTCAGCCGGAATTAAAGGGCGGCGCGTGGGTAACTCTTTCGTTAGCCATTCGGTGCGTTCGGCTTCAGATAATTCGTTATAGGGCTTGGGTAAAATTTGTAAATAGTCGGTAATCTCGTGCATCGTATCACTATGACGAGAACTTTCCTGACGAATATCTAGGTGTGCCAGATTAAACCCATAAATTTCCACCTGACAGATCAGCGTTTCAAGTTCCTGACAACTTAACCCTGTCTCGGCTAGGTTACGTTGAATCAGTTGTAACTCTGCCAGAAACTCTTGGTCAGAGTTATAAATGCAAGGGTTCGTTGTTTCCAGACGAACTGGTTGTAGGGGTTGACTCTGAGAAAGGTGGAGATTACGCGCCAACGTATTTTCCAGTCGTTGCTGAATATAGGAAAGTTTGAGGCGATAGGGTTCTTGGCGGTAACGAATCGCCAGTTGCTCATAAACCTCCGGTATTTGGGAGCGATCTTGCTCCAGAGAGTCCAATAGTTCCGGTAGGACATCACTCCAGTGCAATGACAAGCTCAACAAATTGTTCAGATGTTTAACCGAGTTGATATATTTTTCCAGAACCAGATTTCTCTGATAGCAAGCCGTTTGCCAGGTCACTTCCGGTTTAACTGAGGGGTTTCCATCTCGATCCGATCCCACCCAAGAGCCAAACTTACAGAAGTTTTTCCGGGGTGGATTCAGCCAGGGAAAGGACGATTGTATACCCTGTTTTAAGCGGTGATAGAGTTGGGGAATGGCATCAAACAAGACTTCTTGAAAATAGTGGAGGGTGTAATCCACCTCATCCAGAACCGTGGGCTTAAATTGATGCAGTTCATCGGTACGCCACCACAGCCGAATCTCTTCTCTAAGTTGTTCGGTGTAGTCTTCTACTTCCCAGGATGAGTTCAACCCTAAAGCCCGTGATGCTTCCTCGGCTTGGTCAAGCTGTTGCAGGATTGTAGAAATACGCCGTTGTTTTTGTCGAATCGTATGTCGGACAATTTCTGTCGGGTGTGCGGTAAAGACTAGGCGAATATCCAGATTATCAATTAGCCGCTGAATATGCTGGGGGGGTACGTTGAGGTTGCGTAGATAAGGAAATAGCCAATGGAAGGTACTGTTGGTATTTGCGGCTTTTCTATCGTCCTGCCAACGTTTTTCTAATAAATCCGCTATCGGTTCACTCCCAGATGGTTTAGCCTCGTCACCGTTGTTGGATGCTTGGAGTGAACTGCCATTAGCTTTCATCGAGGTGCGATCGCTCCCCGCTAATGTATTGTAGGTAGCCCGTCGTAAAAGTTGTTGATCGCGCTGTTCGTAATGTTGTTCGACACCATTAATCAGTTGGAAATAAAGCGCAAAAGCACGAGATGCCCGAATCGCGGCATTAAGGTCAAGCCCTTCGATCACTTCCGGAATCGATGAAAGCGAAAACCCTGTGGCTTGTCCTTCTGGCGAACTTAATTGGCGCAAAGACGCCAGCAAATCGACCAGTTCTTGACCACATTCAGAAAGGAGAACCGACTCCCACAACTGTTCCACAACTTTGATGCGGTGACGCAACAGGAGTTTTGATTGGGATGTAGATGGGATGGTCAATTCCTGATTGGATGAGTGGAGGAGAGAACTCATAGGGTCTGTTGGCAGTAAGACAAGGATGATCCATTGTACGGGGTTAATGCTACCCTGTATAGTTTCATTATTGACAAATTCGTTGAAGTTTCCCACCTACACTTCGTTAGAGGGGGAGGGAGGCGTCTCTGGAAAGGGAAGAATCGGTAAGCGATCGCCCCGAAAGACTTCCTCGCTGGCTTCCCCTACCTGTTGCAGCCATGAGCCAATCGTGTTTAGGGAAATCACCCCTACAATCATTGGACCTGTGGCTAAACTTAATAGGAGGTCTGCTGAATGTTTAGCAGACTCCGGTAAGGGGTTGACTGCTACCTGTGGATCTGGGTTCACTGACGCCATAACTAAAATTCAACCTCGCACGAACAACAGTTAATTGTTGACAAAGACCAAGACCGATCCCAATTTGATACTAGACTATAGTTGCTCCCAATTTCCCAGCTCCCAGACTTTCCACCGGAGAAGTCTCTACCCCAGCTTTCCCGTTTTTTGCTGAATGTGCAATCATGAGCTATGGGCGACAGCCCCACGCTGACCTTTCAGGTACAGCGTCGGGAATTCTGACCTCAAGCGACGACTAGTTATAGACTTGATGTTGCCAATGAATTAGCGATGATTACCTCCTATCAATACCGTCTTAAGCCTACATACGAACAGCGATGTCGTCTGACTCGTTGGCTCGATATGTTGCGCTACCAGTACAACTGGCTATTGGCGGAAAGATTCGACTGGTGGGAAATGAACCGTAGTCCAATCAACGCTTGCTTTCTAACTTGCAGTATTGCTCAACCAAAAGAACAGCCAGAATACTACGGGCAAAAACGTTCTTTGGTACAGCTAAAGCAGGAACGTCCTTGGTATAAAGACATCCATGCTCATGTACTTCAGGATGTAGTGAAGCGGGTCGATTTAGCTTTCAAACGATTTATAGAAGGCGATAGCAAGGGAAAGCGTAGTGGCAAGCCTCGATTCAAGGGGAAGAATCGTTATCGAACGATGGCTTTCCCTTCTATTAAGTCTGAGTGCATACAAGGGAATCGAATTGTTCTGCCAAAGATGGGAGCCATTAAGTTCATCCAACACCGACCAACACCGGATGGTTTTGTGGTTAAACGAGCCCTAATCACCCAAAAAGCTGATGGCTGGTATGTCACCTTAATTCTCTCAGACAAGTCGGTTCCTAATACTCCGACAAGATACATTCAGCCAACAGAAGAGAATAGTATTGGTGTGGATGCAGGGCTGGACTATTTTGCGGCTTGTTCTGACGGGACTTTAGTTGAACCTCCAAAGTTTTATCGCCAAGCTGAAGACAAGCTCGCCCAACTTCAAGTCAAAAGGGAATTAAGAGCAAAAGGGACTAGAGCCAGGCGTAAACTGAATCAGCGCCTAGCTAGACTCCATCAACGTATTGCCAGACAGCGTAGGCAATGGCATTACGAGTTAGCCGGAGAACTACTAGACAAGGCTGATGTGGTTTTTGTCGAAGACCTCAAAATCTCCAATATGAATCGGCGCAATAAGCCCAAACAAGATGAACAAGGCAACTTCCTTCCCAATCGGCAATCTCAAAAGTCAGGCTTGAATAAAAGCTTGGCTGATGCGGGGATAGCGGGATTCCTCAACGATATATTGCCTTACAAAGCTGAAAAAGCTGGTAAGCAAATTGTCAAGGTAAATCCTGCGGGTACATCTCAACATTGTGCAATTTGCTTAAATCGGGTTTCTAAATCTCTATCTGAGAGGTGGCATGAATGCCCTGATTGCGGTGCTTCTATGCCACGAGATCTGTGTTCAGGTATTTTAATCAAAAAAGTGGGGTTGGGCATCGCCTCACTCAAAAACGCGAAGTCTCGGAAACGGGATGGAGAAGCTCGCGCTCTATCCGTAGGATGAGCGTCGGGAGTATGTCACAGGAAAAATCAGCCGCCATTATCAATTCAGGTAACAAATTTGTGATGTTGGATGTCGAAGAGCGCAACTACAACAATCATCCGTCCTCTTTGGCTCAATGGGTATACGATGCCATCGGTCAACCGGGGGTGTGCCTGAGAGTCCGGTTACGAGGGAATAATTTACATATTCTTTGTGAAAGCCGTGAACGTATTCCCGCTCAAACAGTCGTCAATCGCTTACTCCAAGCTCTTAAAGCTCAGCCAGAAACGACGAGCTTTCCGCTCGATCTGGAAACTCCGATCTACCAAATTATTATCTACGGGCGTCAAGTTTCCCAATCACGTCCGGAATGGGTCAAGGAAATTCGCCTCAACACCGATACCCATGACACTGAATCTCGTCCTGAGTCCTCGTGGGAAACAACACCCGCTCAGTCAGCGTTTGTCATCTCCCATGAAAGTCTCGCCCGTTCGGGTTCCCCAGACGCGATCGCTCGGTATCTCAGTGCTAATCTGAGTCATTTGGGTGTGAGTGTCAATGTCCAGATTCAGGACTTGCCAACGAAGGACAATCGAGAACAGTCCCTCGTCAAGCAAAAACCCAAAATTCCGTCCCAATCCTCACAACCTGATCATCGGCGGCTGTGGGTGATCTGTACGTCGAACTATAGCCCGGATGTGGCATTACTGTCTGAACCTATTGTGCAGCAGTTACGCTCGCTGGAACTGACTGAGTTTAAAGACGCCGCCATCAGCGCTCAAGTGCGCGGAGAAGCCAAACCAGAATGGATGGTGCGGTTGGATTTGACGCCCTCTGACGTGATGCTTAAGGATTGGGCGCGTTGGGGAGATGTGGAAGCGATCGCCACCCTATCAAATCAAATGCTAGCGCGAGTGGGGATGACGGTGCGGGCTGTCTTGAAAGAAACTACCCTACATCTGTTTTGCAGTGCCTTGGATCTGGGCAAAACCCCAGTTCCTGACCAAACCACTGCCATGAATGCGATCGCGCCTCTGCTCAAATCATTAAAACCCCAAGGGATTAAAGCGGCAACCATTTATGGCGTTGAATCGGATTACTTTTCCCTCGAACCTGAACCGGAAAAACCCGTCTGGGTGGATTGGGTAACCTTACCTGCGAGTGAAAAACCCCAACTCGCCTCTTCTAGCTATACCTTGGGGCAACAAGGCAATCTAAATGCCCTCACCTTTTTACTACAACGGTTGCTCAATCCCGATTTGGATCAGCGACTAGCCACGGGTGGGATTCAGCTCAAAGTGCGTCGTCAACACGACTTGCTGCACATTATGAGTGAAGCACCGCTATGTCCCTCTAAAGCGCAAGTGAGCCTACCCATTGTACGGCTGCTGCGTCAGCTTGCCATCCATAATATCGCTGGAGCCCGGATTTACGGACGTTCTGCTGGCTCAACCTCTCCCGCCTGGAATTATGGGGTAGATTTTAGCGAACGCCGACGGTTGACCTCAGAATCCACTCCCGAATTTGTTACCTCTAATACAGACATTAGCGAGTTAGTTGTTCCCACCGAACAATCGTTATCGCGTCAGCATAAACCAGACACAACGCTTAAAGATGATTTACAGCGTAGGTCAAAAACCGCCGTTGGCACAATTGGACGCTGGTTGTGTTCGACCCAGCTTTTTGTCCCCACCCCAGACAATCAACGTGTCACCGTCGATACCCAACGTACCAGTTCTGAATCGTCACAAGCGGTTAAAGTGTCATTGGTGTGGGGGATTATGGGCTTATTGCTGATGTTTTTGATTGATCGACCCGTTGGTCGCATCCTGCAACCCCAAGGCAGTTTACCCCGGCGAGATGCGGCATCAGCCGCAGAGGAGTCACCGATTCCGGTAGATTTGACTGAACTCTCGTTGCAACAGGATAACAATCAGGATGCCGAAGACTTCAACGCCTCTGGGTTTACCCGCGAAGGAGATAAAAGCATTATCATTGATGATTCCTTACCCTCGGAGCGAGGAGATGCCACGCAAGCGGCGATGTTAGCCCTCGCCCGTTCCTCGAATCCCCCGTTTAATAACCAACTGCTCGACCAAAAGTTAGCCCTTTACCAAGAGCGCCTGCAACAAGGAAATCGCCCTGATGTGTTAATTATGGGCAGTTCCCGAGCCATGCGCGGTATTGATCCGGTGGCATTAGAAGAGGCATTAGCGGTGGAGGGATATTCAGGCATTGATGTGTTTAATTTTGGCATTAATGGTGCCACGGCTCAGATTGTAGACTTAATGACGCGCCGGATTCTCACCCCGGATCAATTGCCGAAATTAATTATCGTGGCAGATGGCGCTCGCGCCTTTAATAGTGGTCGAGTGGATGCTACCTTTGAGGCGATCGCAGATTCAGAAGGTTACCGTCAGCTTAATGCTGGCACATTCCCCAATACCCCAGGTCAGCAATCCGCCCAAGCCAACCAAACCTCCCAGCCGTTGACCGCATTAAGCAGAAGTTATCAATCCCTTGACGAGGGAACGAATCAACTTTTGGCAGGACTATCCTCAACCTATCCCCAACGAGATCAACTCAAATCCCTATTGAGAGATCAGTTTGTCTCCTTGGTGAAAACCTTGCCCAATGTCTCCAGTTCTACTGAACCCGAGCAAGGCTTAGACCAGGATATGTCCATTGATATGGATGGCTTCCTGCCCTTATCCATTCGCTTTGACCCAGAAACGTACTATCAGAACCATCCCAGAGTGGCGGGGGCGTATGATGGCGATTATCAATCCTTCCAGCTTCGGGGTAAGCAAGATCAGGCATTTGATGCCCTGTTAACATTTGCTCAGGAACATGACATTACTGTGGTTTTTGTGAATCTACCCTTGACCAACGATTACTTAGATCCCGTTCGTCTTAAGTACGAACAGCAATTTAAGCAATACATGCACGCGAATGCTGTCGAACGGGAACTCATTTTTCGGGATTTAAGTGGATTATTACTCGGCAAACCCGATCATTTTTCTGACCCCAGTCATCTGAATCGTTTCGGCGGGTATGAAGTGTCTAATCAGTTGGCGAAAGACCCGATGATTCCCTGGGCATTATTAGTTGGGGATTAGTTATTGGTCATTGGTCATTTGTCGTTTGGAAACTGTAGGGGCGACCCGCTTGCTCTAATTTCCAACACTAATCCTTCAATTAGGTCGGGTCGCCCATTGCCCATTGCCCATTGCCCATTGCCCATTGCCCATTTCCTATTCCCCATTTCCTAAAAAAATGGCATTTATCTCCATCACTTACGGGTTGTTTCTGCTAGGTGTCCTGCTTATTTACTGGAGCCAGCGTTCTTCATCGTGGCGATTATGGGTACTGCTAATTGCCAGTTTGCTTTTTTATAGCAGCTTACAAATTCAATACATTCCGCTGCTCTTATTGGTGGTTTGGCTGAATTTTTACTTGGGGCAGAAAATTGCGGTCAATACATCCCCTGGATCGCATCTCAACAATAACCATCTCTCCAATGAAGAGTGGTTAATGGCACAAGAGCTTTGGAATCAGCAACGTTTGAGACTCTTGTGGCTAGGGATTGGATTAAATATTATCTGTTTGGTCAGCTTCAAGTATGTCCCATTTATCCTGACAAATATCTCCGCCCCCTTGAATTTACCCGTGGCGCGAGAGGGGGCAAGCTGGATTAGCGATCGCTTAATTGCTCCATTGGGACTTTCGTTTTTTGTTTTTGAATGTATTGCCTATCTAATTGATGTGTATCGAGGTGCACCCGCGACGCGCCAAGGTTTACAATTTGCGACCTACAAATTGTTTTTCCCGAAACTCATTTCAGGACCTATTACTCGTTACCATCAGTTTGCTAGCGAATTTAAAGATATCCAATTTCCCAGTTTTGATCGCCTGAGTGAGGGGCTATGGTTGATTGCCAGTGGTGCAGTAAAAAAGGCGCTGTTGGCGGATCGCATCGGGATTTTTGTTGATCTGTGTTTTGGCAACTTAGAACGGGCGGGTAGTGGTGATTTGTGGCTGGCTATTTTTGCGTATGGATTACAACTGTATCTGGATTTTAGCGGCTATGTCGATATTGCCCGGGGGAGTGCTATCCTCATGGGATTTAACCTGCCCGAAAACTTTAATTTTCCTTACTTTAGTACCAGCATTGCTGATTTCTGGCGGCGCTGGCATATTACGTTAGGGGATTGGATTCGCAACTATCTCTATTTTCCCTTAGGTGGGTCACGTAAAGGATTAGGGCGAACCTGTCTAAACTTGTTTGTGGTCATGCTGATTATTGGCATTTGGCATGGTGCGGCTTGGGGATTTGTCGTGTGGGGAGGATTGCATGGTTTGGCTTTGGTGGTGCATCGCTTAACCCAAACCCTATCAGAGCGCTTTGCTTGGTTAAAAGGATGGTGGCAAACGGGATTCGGGGTGCTAATGGCGTGGGCAATTACGCAATGGATGGTGTTCATGTCTTGGATTTTCTTCCGGCTACCTAATCTCAAACAAGCTGGCTTTGTCATCCAGAACCTCTGGGGTCAACCCGCTGATGTGCAGTTTGCCGAAAATGTTTATTTGACAGCCTTTGGCTTAGAACGCTTCGAGTTTACACTGCTGTTAGTCATCGTTGCCCTGTTCATGGCGGGTGTTTATGGGATTTATCGGGGTTTGAAGTTACAACTCAACTGGCCCCTGAAGTTGCTCTTGGTACCGCTGTGCCTTTATGCCGTGTGGTTATTAGCGCCTGAAGGCGGTTTACCTTATATCTACTTTGATTTCTAATCTATAAGTCTAGCTTATAAAAACTATTCAATTAATTAATAAAACCAGTGGAAGATTCAAATGAATATGAATACCATTAAAGATGAGGCAAAAGTTTTGCCTTGCTTCAATCGAATCATGAAGTAATAGCACTAATCGAATTATGACTACCACAGTACAACGTCGCGAAAGCGCGTCTTTGTGGGAACGGTTCTGTAGCTGGGTGACTTCCACCGAAAACCGCCTCTATGTAGGCTGGTTTGGTGTACTGATGATCCCCACTCTCTTAACCGCCACCACCTGCTTTATCATCGCCTTCATCGCCGCTCCCCCCGTGGACATCGATGGAATCCGCGAGCCTGTTGCTGGAAGCTTACTGTACGGTAACAACATCATCTCTGGTGCTGTTGTTCCTTCCTCCAACGCCATCGGCTTGCACTTCTATCCCATCTGGGAAGCTGCTTCCTTAGATGAGTGGCTTTACAACGGTGGTCCTTACCAGTTGGTAGCTTTCCACTTCCTCATTGGCGTCTTCGCCTACATGGGTCGTGAGTGGGAACTCTCCTACCGCTTAGGTATGCGTCCTTGGATCTGCGTAGCTTACAGCGCACCTGTAGCAGCAGCCACCGCCGTGTTCCTCATCTACCCCATCGGTCAAGGTTCATTCTCCGATGGAATGCCTCTGGGCATATCTGGAACCTTCAACTTCATGTTCGTGTTCCAAGCTGAGCACAACATCCTGATGCACCCCTTCCACATGCTCGGTGTGGCTGGCGTATTCGGCGGTGCCTTGTTCAGCGCCATGCACGGTTCCTTGGTCACCAGCTCTCTGGTACGTGAAACCACCGAAGTTGAATCTCAGAACTACGGCTACAAGTTCGGGCAAGAAGAAGAAACCTATAACATCGTTGCCGCTCATGGCTACTTTGGTCGGTTAATCTTCCAATATGCTTCCTTCAACAACAGCCGTTCTCTGCACTTCTTCTTAGGTGCATGGCCCGTGGTTGGTATCTGGTTCACAGCACTGGGTATCAGCACCATGGCTTTCAACCTCAACGGATTCAACTTTAACCAGTCAATCCTGGATTCCCAAGGTCGTGTAGTCAACACCTGGGCAGACGTACTCAACCGCGCCAACTTAGGATTTGAAGTAATGCACGAGCGCAACGCTCACAACTTCCCCTTAGACTTGGCGGCTGGTGAAGCTACTCCCGTAGCTCTGACTGCTCCTAGCATCAACAGCTAATTCTCTGATACCAAGTTGCAGTCTAAGGTAGAATCTGTCATGCTGAGCAAAACGCAGTGAAACGGAGTGACGCGAAGCATCTGCCCAGATTCTTCGCTTCGCTCAGAATGACATGATAAAACGCAACTTGGTATGAATCTGAATAGAGATTCGGTAAGTAGGGTGGGCATCCCCACCCTACTTTTTTTTATTACAAATTCAGAAAAAATGCCCTCCCACCTCCTTGACTGAGGTGAGAGGATGTCAAATCCTTACTGTTCCGAGATGTTGAAACTATTGCCTATTGCCTATTGCCTATTCCCTCTCCTTACCACAAAACTTATTCAGCAGACCCTACTTAGTTAAAGCCGCATCAAGTTCGATTTCTACATTTTGACGCAAGGCATTAGAAATTGGACAAGCGAGCAGAATGCCTGCGTTTGAAGACTTTCAGCTTTATAGCCTTTTTCTGCCAAGGTATGGGCAAGCGCCATGGTGTAACAAGCCGCATGGGAAGAGGCAAGCAGTTCTTCAGGATTTGTACCTGGGGTATCCTCGAAGCGCGTGGAAAAGGTGTAGGGAGTATCGTTGAGAATATGACTTGATGCATTAATGTGACCATTGCCACTTTTCAAGTCGCCATTCCATTGTGCTTGTGCTGTTCGGGTTAGTGTAGTCAAACTCCTACCTCCTAAGTTGTATTGAAGTGATGTTTTCTATTTATTGGTAAACGCTGTTGCGTGATTCACATCATTAGCCAATTTATAGTAGGAGTTATGGGTAGCAACTGCATGTGTCACAAGGTAGATTCTGTCTGATTAAGCTGAAATTACCCTCTGACAAATCGCTACACTGTATACCTATCTTGGCTTAGGGCGATTAGAAGAAGCTGAATCGCTCCGAACTGAGTGGGTAACTATTCCTTCGCGTTTATCCTTCTATCGTCAATCGGGATGGGGGGAACTTCAGCTTAATAAAAAAGCCCGAAACCCTTGCGGTTACAGCATTGCTATTATGGGCAATTCACCGGACTTGATATGAGCGATCACACCAATTACAACACCATGTAGGGGCACGGCAATGCCCACCGGAGGAGTCTCTACAAATTTATAATGTCCTAACTGTCTTGGCGGTTACTATACGTCAGCACGGGTTTGAGTTCTGAGCGGAATCTCAATTATAAATTCCGTCCCTAGTCCGGGTTCAGACACGCAAGATAACTGCCCACTGTGTCCCACCACAATTTGATAGCTGATAGGCAATCCCATTCCTACACCTTGACCAACTGGCTTAGTCGTAAAAAAGGGATCAAAAATTCGAGATACTATTTCCTGACTCATGCCAGAGCCATTATCAGCTATCCGAATCATCACATTTTCCCCTTGCACTGAGGTAATTATCCGAATAGTTGGGGGTTGTTGCCCAGATTGCTCTCCGGGGCTATGGGATTCTTCAAGCGCCTCAATCGCATTAACAAGAATATTCATAAACACTTGATTGATCTGTCCGCGATGGCACTCCACTAGAGGCAGGTTAGCGTACTCTTTGATTATTTCAATGCCAGGATGTCCATCGTTTGGTTTCAACCGATGATTCAAAATCATCACAGCGCTATCAATGCCTTTATGGATGTCCACTGGCTTCATGGATGTTTCATATGAGCGGCAGAAAGTCCACAGCGATTGAACCAACTCGCGAATTCGTTCAGTTGAACTCTTCATGGATGAGAGTAACTTAGGAAAATCACTGATTAAGAAATCGATATCATAACTCTCTAGTGCTTCCTGAATCTCTGCCGGAGGATTAGGGTAGTGCTTTTGGTATAAATTAATCAGGTTCAACAGGTCTTGTCTGTATAGACTAGCGTAGTCTAGATTGCCGTGGGTAAAACTTATAGGATTATTTATTTCATGAGAAATAGCAGCAATCATCCGTTCTAGGCTGGACATTTTCTCCGATTGAATCAGTTGTACTTGGGTTTGTTGCAGTTCTCGTAGTGTCCATTCTAGTTGTGTTACTTTCTCTTCCGCTTTTACTTCATTTTGTTGTAGCCTGTTAAGTGCTTGCCTATGAACAGTTGTCTGTTCTACATCTGCTAACCATTCCAAAAGTCGAGGTGAGACAACTGTGATATCCTCCTTTTGGATATCACTTCCTATTTCTTTTTGCTTAACTTTTATCTCTAATGCCTGCTTATCTCTATAGGATATCTGTGCTAATATCGGAATCTCAATTATAAATTCCGTCCCCAGCCCGGGTTCAGACACGCAAGATAACTGTGCACCATACCCCACCACAATTTGATAGCTGATAGGCAATCCCATTCCTACACCTTGACCAACTGGCTTAGTCGTAAAAAAGGGATCAAAAATTCGAGATACTATGTTCTGACTTATGCCAGAACCATTATCAGCTATCCGAATCATCACATTTTCCCCTTGCACTGAGGTAATTATCCGAATAGTTGGGGGTTGTTGCCCAGATTGCTCTCCGGGGCTATGGGATTCTTCAAGTGCATCAATCGCATTACCCAGAAGATTCATAAACACTTGATTGATCTGTTCGCGATGACACTCCACTAGAGGCAGGTTGGCGTACTCTTTTATTATTTCAATGCCAGGATGTCCATCTTTTGGTTTCAACCGATTTCTCAAAATCATCACAGCGCTATCAATGCTTTCATGGATATCCACTGGCTTAATAGCTGTTTCATCTGAGCGGCAGAAAGTCCACAGCGATTGAACAATTTCGCGAATTTGCTCAGTTCCACTCTTCATAGATGAGAGTAACTTAGGAAAATCACTGATTAAGAAATCGATATCATAACTCTCTAGTGCTTCCTGAATCTCTGCCGGAGGATTAGGGTAGTGCTTTTGGTATAAATTAATCAGGTTCAAAAGGTATTGCACGTATTCACTAACGATGACCAGATTGGAGTAGATCAAGTTTATAGGACTATTGATTTCATGATCAATGCCAGCAATTATCAGTTTTAGACTGGACATTTTCTCAGATTGAATTAGTTGTGCTTGGTTTTGTTGTAGTTCTCGTAGTGCCAATTCTAGTTGTGTTACTTTCTCTCGCTCTACTACTTCATTTTGCCGCGAATCATAAATGATATTTTGCTGAATGATGGTTTCATCTATATATCCATAGATACTCTGAGCTAATAGTCGTGAATTATTGACCAAATATTTATATTTGGTTTGCTGATTTGCTCGCTCAAGTGGTTCTGCCAGTATTTCCAATACGTTAATAATTTGAATTTGCTTTGAAAGACTGAGGAGATACTCTTGTTGAGATAAAACTGACTCCAGGAAATCAATGAGTTCTTCAATTACCCTGTCGGGGTCGATATAAGCTTTAGCAATCCATTGTTGAGTGCAAACTACTTCTGATCGTATCTTCAAGCCTGACTTTTTCATTAAGTAGAACTGTAAAAAATCCGCTAATCTAAACGGACGTTCCCAACCAAACTGATTCTCCAGCTCCACCAATAAAACTTCCCTTATCGACGGCTCGACTTCAAACAAACCCTCATCAATAGGACGGCACAGAGGCGAGATGATAAAATCAACTTCAGCTACCCAAGGAATTTGTTCCTTTTCAAGAAAATTGATATGGATTAAGTTAAGAAGTTCTGGAGTTAGAATCAGAGGCAAGGCGGCATGGCAAGCTAACATTAAATGCTTAGAGCCAAATCGTCGTTCAAACGCCAAGACTTCCCGTACTGCTAACTCTGAAGGCAGCCATTGTTCCCTAACTAGACTGGGAGACGTAATAATCTCTTCAAGAGTCTTACTCATCAATACCAACTCCCGCAGGGAAGGGATTCCCCCGCAAAATATTCACTGCATCATTCAAGCCCTCTCGGTCTAAGGGAAACATCGGCACCATGCAGGCGATATCTTCTGCTGTTGTTGCTTTCCACCGAGTTTGAGGCATAGGATTTAGCCAAGCGTAGAGGTAGGTGTAAGCGCTGAGGGTTTTGAGAAAGGATTTAGTCTCTGCGACTCGTTTTCTATCGTAATAGCCACGGGCTGATCCCGCGTCGCTGATAATCAGTACACTATTACCCTTGACTTGCTCATCCAAAACGGCTTCCAGAGCCAAGCTATTAGTCAAGCTAGGGCGTTGATAGAGTAACCCTTCTGGACAATCATGAAAATAGTAGAGGCTAGTCTTACCGAGTAGTCCTCCTCGTAAAATACTCTCAATTGCTGCTTCAATCAGGGGAGCAAAGGGAGCCATTGAACCCTGCTGATCTACTAACACCACCAATCGGGCTTGGTTTCGACGGCGAGGCTGCAACAATGGACGTAGCAATAAGCCAGAGCGACTGATGCTGTTAATCGTGCCTTCTACATCTAACTCTTCTGGGACACCTACTCGTTGAGGACGGCGCAGTTGCCGCCATACCCCTGCCATATCTCGCGGACTAATTGGTAGACGTAGTGTTAATTGATAGTAATAGGGTTTCTCGGTTAGCTCACTCTTCAACTCAAATGACTGACCCACAGATCTAGAAGGTAATGTTACCGTGACCTGTTGTGGTTTTAGCTCTTCCTCTAGCTCTGGTTCTGGTTGGGGTTGAGGTTCAGGCTGATTAGGAGTTGGCTGAGGCGGAGCAGTTAAAGGTGTAGAAGGAGGCTGAGATGGACAAGTGGGTTTAGGTGTGGAGATAGTTTGCAATTGGGGTTCTACCAACTCTGCAAAAGCCAGATCGAATAGCTCTTGGTCTTCCCGTGATTTTGCCCAGAGCAAGCGGCACAATCCCTTAAAGCTGGCAGCATCTTCTAGTCCTATCCCCGCTTGAATTGTCTCAATTACCTCCAGATAATCCGAGACCCCCAACGGTACACCCTGCCTGCGTAACCGCTCAAAGACTTGAAAGAGTGATGAATCTAGCTCAGCCATTCTGTGTTCTTAGCTGCTTGAGGGCTTCGCGATCGCTCTGAGTTTTCACCAGAGTCTCCAGATGGGGCAGATTCACCGCATGAGTGCTTTCTAACTCTTTCGCTGTCAGCTTTTTAGCCTGCTGCTCTCGTTCCAAAATTGCTACCCAATCCAAAAATTCACTGGTTCCCGGTATTTTACGCCAACTCTTCAATTCCCGCAGTTGCCAAAACTTTTTGAGGGCTGCTTCAAATAAGGGAGTGAGCTTGGGTTGAAAATGGCTTTTGAGAATCTGCTTCAGGGTTGCTTGATTGGGAAACTCAATGTAGTAAAACAGACAACGGCGCAAAAAGGGTTTGGGCAGTTCCTTCTCGCGATTACTGGTGACGATGATTAGAGGCAAAAATTCTCTCCGTTCCTGCCGTTTTCTGCCCTTCAAGGCATCAAACCTCATCTCCGGCACCTCTTTGACTTGGAATTGTAGCCGATCGAGTTCCAACAGTAAATCATTGGGAAAATCGATATCCGCCTTATCAATTTCATCAATCAGTACCACCGAGGGGATATCATTTTGAGATTGCGCGATCGCATTCCCCAACTCTCCCAAGGTGACATACTCCTGGCGCGATCGAGCTCTAGTCGGATTATCCTCTACTTTTCCCTCCTGAATATCATACAGCCGCCCCAAAGCATCATAGTCATAGAGTAAATCCTGCGCCCGACTGGTAGAGCGAATATAGCAAGTATGGAGCGGAAAACCCAGTTCATAAGCCACTGCATAAGCCAGTCGAGTTTTACCACACCCAGGATCACCTTCCAGCAATAAGGGACGACGCAGGTATAGAGCGGCGTTGACTGCATCAGCTAGAGATTTAGAGGCGATGTAAGGCTCTCGCTCTTGCCATGCATCAGGGAGTGGTTCATAGCGACACTCTCCCTTGCCCGTGTACAATCGTTTTGCTAAGTCATCCATAGAGTCTAGAGCCTCCTTGTAACTCCTGAACGATCTGGTTTATTTCTTGATAAGTCCCGATTAAGTCCCCATTCCCACACTGTCTTTCTAGCCTGTCAAGATAATATTCAATCAAATTTTCCTCAATTCCTTCCATTCTGAGCTTGCTGCGAAACCAAGGCAATAAATCACACAATTTAAACTTTTTCGGATTTGGCAAGGCAGTCAATCCAGTCAATCCAGTTAGAGGACGTTTGCCAACATTAGCCCAAACGATAACCAAACAGCGGCTCTGATTTTTCAAGCAGGGTGAGACAGAAGAACTTATATTTGCCCAAAAATCCTCAGCTAATGATTTCATGATTTTCTCTGGAATGTCGTAATTCCAGATAATTAGCATAATATCAGTGTTTCCTTGAGCATTAAATAGCTCGGTAAAGTATTCAAATTTGTACTTATTGAGAAATTCCCGTTCTATGTCAGTTGAGGTTAAAATGCTTTTTCGGTAGAGTCGGATTTCTAACCGTTCATTCTGACGCTCAGTTTTCTGTTTCAACTCTCGCCGCAGCCGCTCGATGATGTACTGTTCCAGAATTGTGTTATGACCCCCAACAGCAAAGACAAAGGCTCCCTCATATCCCACTTGTTGCCTGAATTTTGCCATCTGAGCTTCTAGGTCATAGTTGATGATTACACCTCGGTCTACTTTGCTGGGTTGTTGAACTGGAGCCACTGTGGGGGATTCTTTACGTCCTTGAGCCAGCAGGTTAGCAATTTTATTTCGTTGCGACTTCTGAGTGCTAGAGGTCTGCTGTTGCTCCCATTTCGTAATAACGTGGTTGATAAAACTCTTTTCTTCTAAAGATGAAATTATATCGAGCTGACTGATATGTTCTAAAAAAACGATTAATCCTAATCTTTGTGCTGCATCAATAGTGATATGAATTTCTGAAAGTTGTCGGTAAAGGATAGGAACAAACTGTAATGAGGGTTTATCTAACGGAATCAAACTACAGTACTTTCCTAAGCCACAGTTCGTTAGCAAAGCATTGCGAAAGTCTACATCAGACGTTTGCAGGACTATGTTATTGATGAGGATTTTCTGGAGTTGGTTAATCTCTCGATAAGTTAGGAATTTCACTTACTTTTATTTAGCTGAGTGTAGTTTAATTTCTCCCCTGAAGTATAGATTCCACATGGAATGCCTTTTTCTGCATCTCCTCAAATAATTCAATTTTATAGAGACGAGTACCCGCTGCGGAGTTGAATGCCTTTAGAAGGTTTTCATCTTCCTCTGTAAAGCTAGCTTTAAAGCACTCTGGTGCTTTGGGCCAATCCCTTATCAGCATTCACAAGTCTCTGTGCTGCCTTCCTCACCCTCATGCATATTTCTTCGGGTTCTGGAGTACTCTTACTAACTAAACGTATTGCTTGTTCAAGCCTTGATTCTCGTTGCTGTTTGCGTATTGTTTTATAAAGGTCGTTGAATCCTTCTATAAACTTCAAGATGATGTGAGATACTTCTTCAAATTTTTTAGGATCTGTATTGGTAAATCCCTTATCATCAACTCTCATTGACAAGGAAACATTGGGATTAAGTGCAGATTTAGCAAATTTTAACTTGTTTAAAAATTCCACAACAGCTACTAATTCATTTTGTGTATTAAAAAGAGGTATAGCTAATATATTGTAAGTACGATAGCCAGTTATTTTTTCTTTTTCTTTTGCTACATGAGAACGTGGATCGTTATAAAAATCAGCTACATTGACAAACTGTCCTTTGTTTTTCTTAGCTGCCTCACCCACAATTCCTTGGCTGTGAGGCAGCCTAATCTCTATAGAACCTATCTCTTCGTCTTCAATGATTGACCAAAATTCTTGCTTTTGTTTATCTAACAAGAAAAAAGTTACCCGGTCAGCACGCAATTCTTGTTTAGCTAGTTCGGCAATCTTATTCAAAAATTCAAATAGAATATTATCTCCTTTATCTGCTATAGATTGATTGGTTTTCTGAATAGCAGCAGCAATGTGATTATTCAGGGCTTGCATTCGCTTTTCATCTTCTTGAGTAAAGCTATCTTGAAAGCACTCTGGAGGATTTGTCGCTAAATCTTCTTCAGCGTCATATTGAATAGCTACTCCGGGTTTAATTTTATTGACCAATTGCAGCACTCCAACTAATTCTTGATCAAAACTCAAAACAGGCATACACATCAGACTACAAGTGCGATAACCAGTCTCTTGATCGGTTTCTTTAGACTTTCCTGACTCTGGATCATCATATAGATCAAAACGAATGTTAAGAAACTGGCGATTTTTGGCGGTTTTGCCAACGTAACCTTCTCCAACTGGTACTATCTTTTCCTGTAAAGATCCATTTTTTGAAGGGAACATTGCCCATAATTCTGTGGTTTGGTGATTTGTTAGCCATAAAGTAGTGCGATCTGCACCCATAAATTCTCTTGCAACTCTCATTACCATTTGACGAGTTTCTTCCAAGTCATGACACTTTTGACTCAGATTTTGCATGGCTTGTGTAAACCGGATAACTTCTTGAAATTTCTGAGTTATTTTATAAAACCCTTGGAATTCCTTCAGAATTGGTCGAATTTTGGTAGCAAATTGGTTAAGCCTTTCTTCATCCTTTTCTGTAAAACCATATTCATCAATTCTTTTGGCAAGAGCAACTCCGGAATTATCCAGATATTTTAATTTATTAACTAACTGAATAACAGCAACTAAATCTTTCTGCTCACTATCCAATAAAGGATAAGTCAAAAGATTGTAGGTTGGATAACCCGTCCTTTTGTATTGCTTTTTAGTTTCAGAAGAGCTATCACACTCAACACGATCGCTCCTCTTAGCCTTCTTCTCTTTTGCAACTTTGCCTGCAAACCCTTCACCTAGTCGAACTTGAATTTCTAAAGATTTACTTCCATCGGCAATGATTGATGATAGTTTTTCAGTTTCATTTAAAAAATAAATAGTAATCCGATCAGCCCCAAATAGTTTTTTCATTTGAGAGGTGATATGTTCTAGAGCTTTATAGATAATGTCATTGAAACCCGAATTATAAACCTTGTCCAGTCCAAGTTTTAAAATCTCCTGTTTAAGATTATTGATAATATCTTTTAGCTCTAAGATAATTTTGTCTGATTCTTCATCGATTATTGAATTCCTGTCTAGCGGCTTCGGAGCATAGTTACCAATAATATCTTGAATAAAATTTTTGTCTTCCTCATGTAAACTGGAGTCAAGCCTGCTAATATATTCCAAAAAAACGACTAAGGCTGATCTTTCAGAATTCTCGACTGTAGTGTAAGCCTTTGAAAGCGTAGACCAAAGACTAATAAAGAACTTGTCCGAAGGTTGATCTAACTGAACAGAACCACAAGAGCTGTCTAAACCACAGATGCTTAGGAAATTACGGCGCTCATCAGCCGTCTGAAGTAGCGAACTCTTCGTTATAATTTGCTGAAGCTGACATTTTTTTTTGATATTAATTTCCTGGTGAACCATTAAAATTCCTCAGTCGATACACCCTACTGTTCAAAACAATGTTTCTAATGCTGCCAATTCCACCTCTGTCTCTGCATCAAACACTGGCAAAGGTCGCTGCATGATGGAATAGAGCGATCGCTTTTGTACTGTTACTCCTTGTAAACCAATCTCACGCAGATGATCGCGAATTTTCAGAACCATGTTTCGGCGATCAGCCTTTGTCAAATCAGGACTGCGAAAAATTTTTGCCTTGATCGCAGGAAAGAGGATAGCTTTTACCTTTTTATATTCACCTTTAAACACAGCATCCTGAGCCTGGTAAACCAATTCCTTTATCTGGGTCAACGACTCCCAATCTTGAGCTGCACGCTTTTCTATCCGGAATAGCATATAGCTATAACCTTCAAGCGGTTTACCATCGCGCACAAACACCTTAGTTTTGCCCGGAGATCCCACCTTCAGGCTGTCATTCGTCACACACAGATTATCAGGATTAATCTGGTCTTCTTCTGCCAAGATAGCGACGAAATAACCTGGTTTGAGGTCATTATCCCCCCCACCACCAGCAGCTGAAAAAGTTTGTTGATACCCCAACTCTAACAGACCTTCCCCAGCACCAATTAAGTCTTCAATCCCGCGATATACAGGTTCTGCTAAATTCACCACGGTTGAGAGTTCTGGTACTGGCAGTAACTCTGAAAACCGCCCCATCGTTTTGATAAATTTGCCAATGGGGTCACTATTTACCATACTGAACAATCCAGCTTGTAACTCCACCAAACCATCGTTATAGGGAAACAAGGGGGTCAACGGATAGTTACATTGAATGACTTTATTTAGATTGTCTTTCGATAGTTTTTGCAGGTGTCCTGGCTCCGCCAGATAGGGAATCGTAACCAACTGACCGCCATGATTGAAGCGAATCGCCGCATGAACGACCGGATACCGTTCCCTAAACCAATCCACATCTCTGGCTAAACGCATCTCAACTAACCACAAACGACAGTAGGCTTCCCCCGCGTTTATTGGTGTGGTATCGTAATCTACATCAATCCGATACTCCGGTAAGAAAAGGGCTTGATACTTCGGCGAGTCTCGCCTGAAGGTTTCTGAGAAGTTTTGCCACAAGCTCATTAATCACTTCCTTGCCAATATCAAGATAATTCAGTTTGAATGTATTGCCAGAAAGCGCGAAGAGGAACACCAGATGTAGTTCCTGCCTCAAGCGATCGACCCGCACGTCCTATACCCAGGTTTCCCCGATGAATAGCCACTAATTGCCAATCCCGATTAAAAATTGGCGCACCAGATGAACCCTCATCGGTACTGATGTTGTGGTCGATGTACTCCTCTCCCACTTGCACAATCTGACCCAAGCCAGAAATTACAATATGCTGTCCCCGTGGATGGTGAATCAGACGAATTTCCTGACTACTATCTAGTATGGCATTGATGCAGTTAGTTATCCGTTGTCTCGGCTCACCTTTTACTTTGAGCAAAGCGTAATCGAGTTGATTACAGAGTATTCGCTTATCCAGATCGAGTTCAAAGACATCTGAGTCTAAGGAGTAGCTCCCGAATGTGTAGTTAAAACGTACCCAGGCTTCTTGCACCTGACTTTTGCTGAAAATGTGGTTACAGGTGAGCAGCAGATTCTTGCCGATTAAAACACCAGTACCAATACCTTGTCCTTTGGGGGACTCAATTCTGCCAACTGCATTACGAGCTGCTAAAGCCTTAAAATTTTCCTGTCCCTGCTCAACTAATCGAGAGAATAAAGCAACATCTTGATCAGCTAGTCCATAGAGCGGAGCGAGTTCGCATAGGTACTTGAGTAGACTCACCATCGGGTGATAATTCAAGCGCCGATTAGAGATGGGATAAATTTTAAACGCTGCGACTAACGCTGGAGCAAATTTAGTGGGTGTTGCACCCAGTTTCAGATTGCTTAGAAGAGCAATATCGACACCAGCGCTCTCCAAAACCTCTTGGCGTTCACTGGCATCGTTAACCTTAATAGCAAATCGGTTTAGCGCTAACATTAAAGGTGTAAC